>JBOHVR010000252.1:0-5742 GCA_050735755.1 Binatia bacterium | reverse complement strand
TCATCGCTCCAGAAAGCGCTCTGGAACTGCTGCTTTAGCCGCTCCGCTTGCTGGCGCAGAAGCTCCGCGTGCCCGGTCTTGCCAAGCCCGGCCGCCACGGCCGCGCCCGCCAACCGCGCCGCGTACGCATATCCTTGAACCTCGCACAGAGCAATAGGCGCGGGCGCCAGAGAACCATCGCGGTGGAACACCGAGTCCCATGAATCCTTCCAACCCTGATGGAGCAAGCCTTTCGCGGAGCGCCGCGAGTACTCGATAAAAACGTTTCCGTCCGCGTCCCCGTGCTGATCCAACCAACGCAGCGCCAGATCCAGTTGGGGCCAGATCGATTCGAGAAACTCAAGATCGTTTGTCGATTCCAAGTAGGCTCCCGCGAGGATGAGGAACAGGGGCGTGGCATCCACGCTCCCGTAGTAACGATCGAAGGGGATTTCGCCCAGCGCCGCCATTTCCCCGCGCCGCGTTTCGTGCAGTATCTTCCCGGGTTCGGCGTCTTTTTGAAAATTGCTTTCTCGCGCCTGCGTGAGCGCCAGGTAACTCAGCACACCCTTGGCAATGGTCGAATTCACCCAGAGAAATTGCAGCGCCGTAATAATCCCGTCGCGGCCGAAGACGGCGCTGAACCAAGGAACCCCGGCATAAGGATAGAGGCCGCTGCCGGTGTCCGTAAACATCATGTGGAGATCAGAAAAGGAGCGCGCCACCCACTGGTTGAACTCTTTATTGGAAGTCCAGATCGCGCAGTCTTCGGCTTGGGCGGCTCGCAATCTGGCTTCGGCTTCGGCACGCGCCTTCGGATAGGTTCGCCTGACCGGAATCGCTTCGTTGATTTCGCAGGCGTAGGTCAAAAGAAACTCGCTTTCCTGCTGCGGCTTGAGAAGGTCGCTGAAGGTTGCTTTAGTTGTGGCAAGGCTCTGCGGGGCCGGCGCGAAACTCATTCTGGTCCGCCGCACGACATCGTCCAACCCCTTGTAAACGAAGCCCGCCCGGTCCCTCTCGAGCGGTTCTTCCTGGCGCTGGCCTCTACGCTCGCGTCTAACGCCTCTGACTTCGAAAATATCAGCGTAGTCCGCGTCGAACTCCACCGTGAAGCGAAGTTCTACCGGACCCAGACCGTAGTTGGCAAACTTAAGCTGTTCGTAACAGATCGCGCCGCGCAGCAACTTGGTTCGAGTGATGAACAAAGTGCCCCGCGGCAAGATCAGTTGGCCTGAGTGATAAAGATCGGGATTGGTTAGATTCACCACCAGGAGCAGGTTATCATCCTTGACCGTGGAATTGAGAAGAAACGGCCGCGCGCTACCGAGCTTAAAAACCAGGTCCGAAAGAAAGCGCGTTCCCTCATGATAAAGACCTTCCTGGCTTAAGCCAGTGGATCGGATATCGCCGTAGCGGTCAAAGACCGCAAAGCTCTCACCGTCCTTAAGAACTCTTGAGACGTTCCCTGCCGTAGACTCAGTTGCCGAGATGTAGAAGGAGTCTTCGATGCGAATGGCTGATTCCATGAAAATATTTCCTATCGATGGTCACCGCTGCTCAACGCCGTACCCTCGGGCTCGCAGCAGCTCAATCAACCCTTCTTCTCCCACCAGGTGTCCCGCTCCCACTACCACCATCGCGTTTTCGTTTTGTGCCAATATCTTTTCCAGCTGCGCCAACCACCCGCGGTTGCGGTCCGCCACGATCCGCCGGTAAATCTCAGGGTGCTCGCGAAAACTCGCCAAAAGAATCGTTTCCAGGGCCGCCGCATCGCCGCGCATCCACGCATCAAGCAGGCTTTGAAACTGCTTTTCCATTACTTCCAAATCCTTGAGAGTCTGCAGCAGAAAGGCCTCCTGGACGGGCAATAGGAGTTGCTCGAACAAGTTGATTTGCGCCTCGAAGCTCTCCAGCTCCAAGATCTCCTTTCCTTCCTGCCGGGCCTTGCGGGCGAAGTGTTGGTCCACGCCGTGGCGGGCCTCGTAACCCAGTTGTTGCAACTTTAACATGCTCAAGGTAAGGGCGGCCACCCAGGGTTTGAAAGGCTCGAGCGCTTGAACCGGAACTCTCATTTCCTCCGCGCGACGCTTCAGAAGCGCGTAGGTAGTCGGAGCCAGAAGCTTTTGCAGGGTCTGGCCCGGCTCAAGCCGTCCTTTGGCGAGCATGCTCCCCTGAACAACCTGCGGGTTTAAGTTATCGAGCCTTATTTCGAGAACCAGCTTTCGGCTGTCGTCGAAAGCCTCTTCAATGGGCCGGCCGAGCGGATAATGTTCCGGCTTCAAAAGATGAACGGATCCCAGAAGGTAGAGCGTGCTCGTTGGCGAGCGAACCTGCCACAGCGAATGCCTGCGCTCGCGGAGTTCTTGTGTCGCTTGTTCTTGAGCGGCAAACCGCGGCTCTCCTCCGTGTAGCAAAAGGAAAAACGCCGTGCCCGCAGCGCCGAGAATCCGCGCCCACTTCTGAGTTCCGGTCGTTCGCGGTTTTGTCATACGAGCGCGCGCGGCTAGCGCGCCAGATTGATGAACTGCAGCGGAACCTCCACGGGACTCGCCCTGAGCATCTTGATGACCGCCTGCAGATCATCGATGTTTTTACCCGTGACGCGCACCTGCTTTTCCTGGATCGCCGCCTGGACCTTCAGCTTCTGCCCTTTGATCATTTTGACAATCGCGCGCGCCGTGTCGGGATCAATTCCTTCCTTAATCGCCAGTTCCCTCCGGATCATCCCATGCGCGGCCATCTCAATCTCCTTGGCGTCCAAGCACTTGATGTCGACCTTGCGCTTGACCAGATTCTCAATAAGCGTCTCCTGGATCGCTTTCATCTTCATCTCATCTTCGGTGACGATGTGAATCTTTTTCTCTTTCTTGTCCAGGTTGATCTCCGTCTTGGACTGGCGAAAGTCAAAACGGTTCAAAATCACTTTCTTCGTGATGTTGATCGCGTTGTCGAGTTCCTGAGCGTCGACCCGGTTTACGATATCAAAGGATGCCATACGCCCTACCCTCTCATTCTTGCGGTTCGCTCATCTCTTTTGTTACCGCCCGCGCTGGAGGGGAAGCTTTGCTTGACAGGTCTCCCCTTCCATGCCAATGCTGGCGGCGCAAAATCATCTGCGGAGGAACCTTATGGCCGACTCCTACTATCATAAGGAAAGCATCAAATATCTGCGCAAACTCCGTCAACTCCAGCCCGATCTCTTTGCGTCTTTTGTGGAGTTCGACAAGAAAGTCTTCGCGGAGGGTACCCTGACGGTCAAAATGAAGGAGCTGATCGCGGTCGCCCTGGGTCACGCGTTGCAATGTCCCTTCTGTATTGACGCCCACACGGCGCGGGCGCAAAAAGCGGGCGCCGCCGAGGCCGAAATCGCTGAGGCCGTTTTCGTCGCGATGGCCCTGCGGGCAGGCGCTTCGTTCGCGCACGCCGGCATCGCCATGGAAGCAACCGAGCCCAAGACTTGAGTTGAAATTAGAGCGGAGTTCCCGTAACGAATCCGAGATCAATCCTGCTAATGGAATGACACCGAGATTGACGAACAGTCCTCAATTCGTGAGAAACAGGCGCGCAAACGTCTCGAATCCGAGACCCGCGAGGACTAACGAGATGCCGCGAATGAACGCCTGAATCGCCGGACTTTCCTTTTTTGGACCGAGCCGGCGTTGGTGAACATTCTGCTTCTCCTGTTCGAGAAGTCCCATTGCGCTCTTCATCCAGATGGCGCCGATGATGCCGATAACGAACCCGATCACCTCGAGCGTCATAGTTTCCCTCCAAACTGTGACCGCTTCGACCCCGGATGCATCGGGGGTCCCAATCGTTAATGGTATGCATTGTACTCATGACCGCCGGCCTAGGCAACCACTTGCGCGCGCCAAACGAAAAATTGTTGCCAGCGGGTACCCCAACGGATGCAGCGAAATTCTCATCCATGACTCCGGCGCCAGGCAACAAGATTGGGGGTTGGGTTAGGGTCGGTTTGCCAGTTCCAAAAACCGGCGCGCCAGCGCCGGCCCGACTCCGGAATCCTCGTGCTTGAAAAAAACAAACGCCTCTTCCCACTTTTGACTCAGAACGCGCTCGACCCACCTTGCGAGATCGGCGTCGGAATAGGACGAGCGGCGCAGGCGCAAGTAACCCCAAGCGCCGCCCTCTACCGGTCGGGTCTCCGCCTCGTCCGTATCGGCAAAACACCAGGCAGAGCCGCGCGAGTGGAGGCAGTCTAGAACTTCATCGCTCCACCAGGAGGAATGGCGGAATTCAAAAGCAACCCGCATGCCTTCGGGGATCAGCTTAAGGAACTGCTGCAGGCGCTCGCAATCTTTTCTTAGGTGAGGCGGCAGCTGAAACAGAACGACCCCGAGCCGCGCCCCCAAAACACCCACAGAACGAAGCAGGTAGGCGGTTTCGTCCTCGGTTTCTTTCAGACGCTTGACGTGCGTGATGCGTTGCGAGGCCTTAATGGCAAAGCGAAAGTGCTCCGGAACTTGTTCCGCCCACGACTCCAGCACGCTTGCCTTGGGAAGACGATAGAACGTGTTGTTGATTTCGACCGCGGGCAGGCGCGCGCCAAAGAAGCGCAGCATCTCGCGCGCGGGGAGATCCTCGGGATAGAAATTGCCTTTCCATTCCTTATAGCTATACCCGCTGGTCCCCGCATGGATTTTCATTTGTGACTAACGTTGCCGCTCGAATATCAAGAATAACCTGCAACACCATCTTGGGCCCGAGCCCCGGAGCTAAAAATTCGCGCCAACCGCCAGCCTACCCGATTTTCTTCATCGGCCCAACGAACCAAAGCAACCAGGACGCCCTGTTCATCGGCTATCCGCGCCAGGGTCTCGCCTTGCCGCGGCGGCGCTAAGCCGGCAAGGATCTCTTGCTGGCCCATTCTCAGGCGGATTGAGCTATCCGAGTTCACGGTCATCTTCGGCAGATGGCTCAGCGCAGCGCTCAACGGAATCAGCGGAACCTCTTCTCTACTAAGTTGCTCGAGGTCCGCCAACGAAACCGCCTGATCCAAGGTAAGCGAGCCACATGATAAACGTCTCAGACTCCTGAGGTGGGCGCCACAGCCCAGGAACTCTCCCATATCCGCGGCCAAAGTTCGGATGTACGTGCCTTTAGAACAGCGAACCTCAAAGCCGATCTCGGCTTCACTGACTTGCCAAAGTTCGAGCCGCTCCACGGTTATTTCCCGCGCTCCGCGCGGCACGGACTCGCCCCGGCGCGCAAGTTCATAGAGACGCACCCCGCTCCGTTTTAAAGCTGAGTACATCGGCGGGATCTGATGAAGACTTCCCGTAAACGCTGCGCGCAAGTCTTCTAGCCGTGCCTTATTGACAGGGGCCACAGGCCGGGCGTTTACAACCTTGCCGGTTTTATCCTGGGTGTCGGTCTCGATTCCTAGAACCATCACACCCGCATAGCTCTTGCGCGCCGCGAGCAGAATTCCGGCAATTTTGGTCCCCTCCTCGATTCCCATCGGCAGCAATCCGGAGGCAAAGGGATCCAGTGTGCCCAGGTGTCCCACTTTTCGGGCGCCAAGAATCTTCTTGACCCTTTCTACCACCTGAGCCGACGAAGGACCTTCAGGCTTGTCAAGAACGAGAACGCCGCTTTGCACGCCGGCCCCTAGCCTTTTTTGACTTCGCGCAACAGTTTTTCAATCCGCTCCGCGTTCGCGGAAGCCTCGTCATAGAGAAATTCAATCGTGGGAACGAAGCGCAAGTTCAGCCGCTTCGCGATGCGCGCGCGGATAAAACC
>JBOHVR010000251.1:0-14706 GCA_050735755.1 Binatia bacterium | reverse complement strand
AAGCACGACTGCGAATTGCGGCGCAGAGCCGGAATTGGTTCGCTGGTAATCAGATTCCGACGTGAAAGCCGTACCTTACGCCCGTGCTGCCGGGCTTCCTGATTTGTCTTTTCCTTTACAAGATTGTTACGGTATGCTACAAAAGCGACAGAACAAACGAAAGGAAAAGACAAACGGAGGAAACATGGGGATTGCTCAGGAGCAAAAGCGTGAAGTTATTGAGCAGTTCAAGCTCCACCGAACCGATACGGGTTCCCCTGAGGTGCAGGTCGCGTTGCTCAGCCAGCGCATTGGTCATCTCACGGATCATTTCAAAGTCCACGTCAAGGATCACCACTCGCGCCGAGGGCTTCTTAAAATCGTTGGGCAGAGAAGAAGACTCTTAGACTACCTGAGAAAAAACGACTTCGACAGATATCGGAACCTTATCCAGCGCCTGGGAATAAGGAAATAGGCATTTCGAGCTCCCCCTTCCTGCATTCTTCTCTGTGATTCCCCCTGATTCTGAGGGAACCCTCCTATGATTAAAACAATTGAGGCCGATTATTACGGCCGTCCTCTAACTATTGAGGTCGGCAAGTTGGCGAAGCAGGCCGACGGCGCTGCCCTGGTACGGTATGGCGAGACCGTAGTCTTGGTAACCGCGGTGGCGGCAAAGGAAGTGAGAGCGGACACGGATTTTTTTCCTTTGACGGTGGACTATCAAGAAAGGACTTTTGCCGCTGGGAAAATCCCCGGCGGTTTTTTCAAAAGGGAAGGGCGCCCGTCAGAAAAAGAGATTTTGACCTGCAGGTTAATCGATCGCTCAATCCGCCCGCTGTTCTCGGATGGCATTCGCGCCGAGACCCAGGTGATTGCAACCGTTCTCTCAGCCGACAGGGAAAATGATCCCGACGTTGTTGCGATGCTGGGAACATCGGTGGCGCTGGAAGTATCGAATATCCCCTTCAACGGACCCCTGGCCGGGGTGCGTATCGGGAGGGTGCAGGGCGAATGGGTAATCAATCCGACGCTGACCCAGGTCCAAGAAGGCGACATTGACATTTTTCTTTCGGGAAGCCGGGAAGCCATCGTCATGGTTGAAGGCGGGGCGCAAATCGTTCCTGAGGACGTGATCCTGGAGGCGCTGTTTCGCGGCCATGAAGCGATACAGCCGCTCCTGGACTATCAAGATGAGATCAAACGCGCAGTGGGCAAAGAGAAAAGACCGGTCCCGATCGTGCAAAAGGATATGGCGATGTTCAAGCGGATTGAAGAGCTTGCCCGTGATCGGGTGGTCGCGGCGATCGCGATTCCTGAGAAGCAGCAACGCTACCAGCGCCTCGACGAGATCAAAGCCGAAGTGCTGTCCGAGGGCCTGGCTGAATACCCGGAACGGGAGAAGGATGTCAAAACCAGCTTTGACGAGCTGAAGAGAAACCATTTTCGCCAGCAAGTTGTCAAGGAGAAACGGCGCATCGACGGACGGGGTCTCAAGGATGTCCGTCCCGTGACCTGCGAAATCCAGGTCCTGCCCCGCACTCACGGCTCGGCTCTGTTCACGCGCGGTGAAACGCAGGCCTTAGTGATCACCACGCTGGGAACAGCTTCGGACGAGCAGAAAATCGACGCGCTGATGGGCGAGCACTATAAGAAGTTCATGCTGCACTACAATTTTCCTCCCTTCAGCGTGGGAGAGGTGAAGTTTCTCCGCGGGCCCAGCCGAAGAGACATCGGTCATGGGGCTTTGGCCGAACGCGCGCTACTCCCGGTGATTCCCAAAGAAGGCGAGTTCCCCTATACGCTCCGGATTGTTTCCGAAGTTCTGGAGTCTAACGGGTCCACATCGATGGCGACGGTCTGCGGGGGATCTCTTTCTCTGATGGATGCCGGCGTGCCGGTATCGGCCTCGGTGGCGGGTATTGCCATGGGCTTGATTAAAGAAGGAGAGGAAGTCAGGGTTCTGTCCGACATTCTCGGCGACGAGGATCACCTCGGCGACATGGACTTCAAAGTCGCCGGCACGCGCGCGGGGATCACGTCATTGCAGATGGACATCAAGATCAGCGGTGTCACGCGCGAGATCATGCGCGAGGCGCTCTATCAGGCGCGGGAAGGCAGGATCAAAATCCTTGATATCATGGACGCGGCGATTGCGCGGCCCCGAACGGATATCTCGGGCCACGCGCCCCGCATCATCACCCTGAAAGTGAAGCCGGAAAAGATCCGCGAAATCATCGGCCCGGGAGGAAAGGTGATTCGCGGCATCGTGGAGGAAACCGGCGTAAAAATGGACGTTGAAGACGACGGCACGATTACGATTGCCTCCGCCGACGAGAATGCCACCCGCAAGGCCGTGGAAATGGTTCACCGGATCACGGCCGAAGCCGAAATTGGCAAGATTTACCGCGGCACAGTGAGGCGCATCATGGATTTCGGGGCTTTTGTCGAGATTTTCCCGGGCACGGATGGTCTTGTGCATATCTCCGAGTTGGCGCCGCACCGCGTCCGTAAGGTGAACGACATTCTCAAGGAAGGAGACGAGGTCATGGTGAAGGTCTTGGAAATTGATAAGCAAGGCAAGATCAGGCTGAGCCGCAAAGAGGCGTTGTCGGAAACCGCAGAATCCAATTGAGGGTTTCAAAGTCACCCAAAAGTCGCGCTAGAACACGGGGGTTTTAAAAACGAGATGTTTGCCAAGAGCATTTTAGACAACGGCATTCGTGTCCTAGCGGAAGAGATGCCGGGCTCACGCTCCGTCAGCCTGGGCATTTGGGTTGAGAACGGATCCCGGCACGAGGCGTCAAGCAAGGGCGGCATCTCTCACTTCATTGAGCATCTGCTTTTCAAAGGAACCGAGCAACGAAGCGCAGCCCAGATTGCGGAAGAGATGGACTCCGTCGGCGGCGTCCTCAACGCCTTTACGGGAAAAGAGTACACCTGTTACTACGCGAAGGTGTTGGATGAAAACCTGCCGTTAGCCGTGGACCTGCTGACGGATATCTTTCTCCATTCGAAGTTCGACCAGGAAGAAATCGAGCGCGAGAGGACGGTGATTCTCCAAGAGATATCCCAGGTCGAAGATACCCCCGACGACTATGTGCACGAGTTGTTCAATCTGGATTTTTTTCGGGACCACGCGTTGGGGCGGCCCATCTGCGGCCAGGCCGCCACGGTTCTGAGCTTCCAGAGGGACGATTTCATCAATTTTTGGCACGACCGTTATCTGCCCGGCCGCGTGATTGTGACGGCCGCCGGCCATCTGAACCAAAAGGAATTGGTCGACCGCCTGGCGCAAGATTTGGGCAAGGCGGATATTTCGCGGCGGAAGTCTAAAAGGACAGAGGCGGTCCCCGATGGACACCCTTTCCTCCAGAGCGGCGTTTTCAAGCACCACAAGCCGCTTGAGCAAGTTCACCTGTGTCTGGGTCTCAGCGGCGTGCAGCAAGCGCACCCCCGCCGCTACGCTTTTTATGTTCTGAATACCATCTTGGGCGGAGG
Organism: Binatia bacterium; assembly: GCA_050735755.1. Lineage (GTDB taxonomy): Bacteria > Desulfobacterota > Binatia > UBA9968 > UBA9968 > DATMAM01. Next base: position 11,226 of record JBOHVR010000251.1, on the reverse strand, counting down.
AATGAGCTCGCGCCTGTTCCAGGAGATTCGCGAGAAGAGAGGAAAAGCCTACTCGATCTACTCGTTCCAATCCGCTTACCACGATATCGGCTACCTGGGAGTCTACGCCGGAACCAGCCTCGAATGGGTTGACGAGGTTGCCGAGCTGATTGTGAGAGAGATGCGTCGAATTGCCGAGGGGGACCTGCAAGAAGAAGAAGTCGAGCGTGCGCGCAATCAGTTGGTTGGAAGCATGATCTTGGGACTTGAATCGTCAGACTCCTGGATGGGCCACATCGCCAAAAATGAAATTTACTTTTCCCGACCGGTTTCCCTGGACGAAATCGCCCAGGGGATTCGCGGGGTGTCCCGCGACGAAATTGTCGATCTCGCTAGCGCCATTTTTCAACCGCAGTCGATGACGCTCACGGTTCTAGGCGATCTCGAAAAGAAAAACCTCGACATCAAGCTCTAGCAGGTTGGTGAAAAACCCTTTCGGAGTCCTTCGACGGTGCTCAGGACGAACGGCCGGGACTTGATATTGTTGATGATTTTCCGTTCATGCTGAGGCTCTCGAAGCATTCCCAGTCTTTTTTCAGCAGCCTGCTAGTCTAGAAGATTTATTGAGTGTCTTCCGGAGTTTGAGAAAACCGATCGCTTGCAGGCAAAGCCGAGGCATTCGTATGCGCCTTGATCGCCGGTCGGGGCTTGTTTCAGTTCGCCTGAAAACAGATGGAAGAAGTTAAGATCCAGATTCAGCGCGTGCGGCACGGCCAGGATTCGCTTCCGTTGCCTCAATACATGACTGAAGGATCCGCGGGCATGGACCTCTATGCCGATGTAGAGTCGGACCTGGTCCTGGCGCCGCTCGAGCGGGCGCTGGTGCCTACGGGGATCGCCGTAGCTTTGCCGCAGGGATTTGAGGCGCAGATCCGTCCCCGCAGCGGTCTTGCGCTCAAACAAGGGTTGACGCTTGTTAATAGCCCCGGAACGATCGATGCGGATTATCGCGGCGAGATTCAAATCCTAGCGATAAACTTGGGGCAAGAGGCGGTTGTCATCCATCGAAGGGACCGCCTGGCGCAAATGGTGGTACAGCGCGTCTGCCGCGCCCGTTGGCAGGAAGTGAGCAGGCTTCCCTCGTCGGGGCGACAGGCAGGAGGCTTTGGGCATACGGATAAGACGGAATAGTGAGTCAGTGAGCCGGTGAATTAGTGAGCTAGCGGTGATCCTCCCTCATGGGATTTCTAGTCACTAAATCACTGAATCACTGAATCACTAAATCACTAATTCCATGATTGAACGTTACACGCGACCGGAAATGGCCGCAGTTTGGTCGGAGCGGAACCGCTTCCAGAAGTGGCTGGAGGTAGAAGTGCTGGCGACCGAGGCGCTCGCGGCCTTGGGCAAGGTGCCCAAGGCGGTGCCCCACCGAATCCGGAAAAACGCGCGTTTCGACGTGGCGCGAATCCAGGAAATCGAAAAGGAAGTGCGCCATGAGACGATCGCTTTTCTGCGCTGCGTCGGGGAATCTTTGGGAGATGACGCCCGCTTCGTTCACGTCGGGATGACTTCGTCGGACGTGATGGATACCGCCTTCGCCCTGCAGCTCAAAGAGGCCGCCGCCATCTTAGACGGCGATATTCGCGAGTTGATCCAGGTGCTTCAAGACCTCGCCTTCAAATACAAGAACACACCCATGATCGGACGCACCCACGGAATCCATGCCGAGCCGATTACGTTCGGGCTCAAGCTGGCGCTGTGGCACGAAGAGATGAAGCGGAATCTGGGGCGCTTGCAAAGAGCAGCCGCGGAGGTAGGCGTCGGAAAAATCTCCGGAGCCGTCGGAACGTTTGCGCAAATCTCGCCCAAAGTCGAGGCTTACGTCTGCAAGAAGAGCGGCCTCAAGCCGGCGCTGATTTCCAATCAAATCGTCCAGCGGGATCGCCATGCCGTCTTTTTCACGACCTTGGCGGTGACTGCCAGTTCTCTCGAAAAGTTCGCCGTGGAGATCCGCCATCTGCAACGCACCGAGGTTGCGGAAGCGGAAGAGCCGTTTACGGAAGGCCAGATGGGCTCCTCCGCGATGCCGCACAAGCGCAATCCGATTTTGTCGGAGAACGTCGCGGGCCTGGCGCGGCTGATCCGTGGCTATGCGTTGGCGGCGATGGAGAACGTGGCGCTGTGGCATGAGCGCGATATCAGCCACTCCTCCGTGGAACGCGTCATCGCGCCGGATGCAACGATTGCTTTGGATTTCATGTTGCGCCGCATGGCGTATGTGCTAAAAAATCTTTGCGTGTATCCGGAGACCATGCTCCGCAACCTGCAAAAAAACGGCGGCGCGATCTTTTCCGAGCGCGTGCTCTTGAGCCTGGTAGCCAAAGGTCTTTCACGGGACGCCGCCTATCGGATTGTGCAGGTCCACGCGCATAAGGTGTGGAAGAACGGAGGCGACCTTAAGCAGGAGCTGCTGGGTGATCCGCGCGCGCGCCAATATCTGTCGGCCAGCGAAATTGAAAAACTTTGGGATTTGAAACCCTATCTCAAAAACGTGGATCTGATCTTTCGCAGGGTCTTTCACCGGGGGCCGCAAAAAAAATCTGCTCCGCAGACCGGTCAAAAAGATCCGGATGCGAGGCGCGCGAGAAATTGACGCCGGCCGACGTACTCAGGCAGTGCGTCGGAGCGAGGCCATTGGGTGCAATGAAGCAGGCGGGCCTTTTCAACGGTCTGTCACGGAGGTTTTATGCAGAAAGGTGCTGCTTTCTACGAAGGCAAGGCAAAGATTCTGTACGCGACTGACAATCCCGATTACATCATCCAGTTTTTCAAAGATGACGCGACGGCGTTCAACGCGCAGAAGCGGGGAACCATTCAGTCCAAGGGCGTGATGAACAATCAAATCTCCGAAACGATGTTCAAGTATTTGGAGAAAGAAGGGATTCCAACCCACTATGTCGAGCGCCTGAACGACCGCGAAATGCTCGTGCGCAGGCTGGAGATCATTCCCGTCGAAGTGGTCATCCGCAATCGCGTCGCCGGCACGCTGGCTAAGCGACTTGGCATGGAGGAGGGAATCATTCTATCCCGCCCGATTCTGGAATACTGCTACAAGAGCGATCCGCTCGGCGATCCCATGATCAACGAGTTCCACGCTTTGGCCTTTGGCTGGGCTACCGGGCAGGAGCTGCAAGAGGTCCAGACTTATTCATTTCGCGTGAACGATCTGATGAAGGACTATTTTGACCGGCGCAACCTCATCCTCGTGGATTTCAAGCTGGAATTCGGCCGCCATCATGGCAAGGTCTATCTCGGCGATGAGATCTGTCCCGACACTTGCCGCTTCTGGGAAAAGGGGTCTTTAGAAAAGCTGGACAAGGACCGGTTTCGCCGCGATTTGGGCAAGGTCGAGGAGGCGTATCAGGAAGTTTTTCGGCGCGTGTGCGGTTGAGGTCGGCCGGCGAATGCGCGTCAAAGTTTTTGTGACCCTCAAAAGCGGCGTTCTCGACCCGCAAGGCAAAGCCGTCGAGAGATCACTTCATTCCTTAGGATATACCGGAGTCGAAGAGGTGCGGATGGGCAAGTATATTGAGTTCAAGCTTGTGCCGATGCCACCCGAAGCCGCCGCGCAGCAGGTGCGCGAGATGGGCGAAAAGCTTTTGGCCAATCCCGTAATCGAAGACTTTCGTTTCGAGATCCAAGAGTCGTGAACCCGACGCCCGACACCTCAAACCTTTCCACGAGGCCTGGCAAGGTCTAAACTAAAATTGGGGTTGGCGTCATGAAGGCGATGCGCTGGGGAATTGTTGTCTTCCCGGGATCTTGTGACGATCACGACGTCTACTATTGCTTGAAGAATGTTCTCAAGCAGAAGGCGGAGTTTTTGTGGCACAAGAACCCACTCCGGGGCCATTGGGACTGCATCGTGCTTCCCGGTGGATTCTCTTACGGTGACTATTTGCGCACCGGCGCGATGGCGCGTTTCTCGCCTGTCATGGAAGGCGTGATCAGGTTCGCGCAACAGGGCGGATTCGTTCTCGGCGTGTGCAACGGCTTTCAGATTCTCTGCGAGGCCGGGCTCCTGCCGGGCGCCCTGATGCGGAATTCGTGTCTGCAATTCGTTTGCCGCCCGGTGTGCCTGCGTCTGGAAGAAACGGACACCGCCTTTACGGGCCTGGCGCGCAAGGGAGAGATTCTGCGCATGCCGATCAAGCACGGGGACGGGAGCTATTACGCCGAACCGGACACCTTGGAAAAGCTGCGCCAGAACCGGCAGATTCTTTTGCGGTACGTCGATGCTGAAGGCGAGTCCTGCCCCGCAGCCAATCCCAACGGCTCGGTGAATAATATTGCCGGCGTTTGCAATGAAGGGCGAAATGTCTTTGGGTTGATGCCCCATCCGGAGCAGGCCGCGGAAAAAATCCTCGGGAGCGATGACGGGCTCAAGATTTTTTCTTCTATGATTGCGGCCCGCGAGAAAAAGGGACGTTGATTGTGGCGGCATCGCGGCTGTCAACGTTCACGCAACCTGCGGTGACCCCGGAAATGGTGTCGACTCATGGGTTGACTCCAAAAGAATACCAGAAAATCGTCGAGCTACTGGGAGGCCGCGAGCCCAATTTCACAGAGCTGGGTGTGTTCTCCGTCATGTGGTCAGAGCACTGCAGCTACAAAAGCTCCAGACGCTGGTTGAAGCTTCTTCCCACGACTGGAAAGAGGGTTCTACAGGGACCGGGAGAGAACGCCGGGGTTGTGGATATTGGATCGGGTCTGGCTGCCGTTTTGAAAATGGAAAGCCACAACCATCCGTCGTTTATCGAACCGTATCAGGGCGCCGCTACCGGAGTCGGCGGAATCCTGCGCGATGTTTTCACGATGGGGGCTCGTCCCGTCGCCACGATGAATTCCTTGCGTTTCGGAGCGATCAATGCGCCGCGAACCGCATACCTGGTGCGGGGTGTCGTCGCCGGAATCGGCGGCTATGGCAACTGCGTCGGGGTGCCCACCGTCGGCGGAGAGGTGTTTTTCGACGAAAGCTATAACTCCAACATCCTCGTGAACGCTTTCACGCTTGGGCTGGCGAAGAAGGCCCGCCTCTTCAAAGGCACCGCCAAAGGAGTGGGGAATCCGGTGATTTATGTCGGGGCGAAAACGGGCCGCGATGGAATTCATGGCGCGACCATGGCCTCTGAGGCGTTTTCCGAGGAGGTGGAAAAGCCGAGGCCCACGGTTCAGGTCGGAGATCCCTTTACGGAAAAGCTACTGCTCGAGGCTTGTCTCGAGTTGATGAAAGCGGATTGCATCGTCGGGATTCAAGACATGGGGGCGGCGGGTCTGACGAGTTCGTCGGCGGAAATGGCCGCGCGAGGCGGAACGGGCGTGGAGCTCGATTTGGGCCTGGTGCCTGTGCGCGAGGAGAGAATGACCCCTTACGAGATTCTGCTCTCGGAATCCCAAGAGCGCATGCTCCTTGTGGTGAAGAAGGATTCTGAGGACAGGGTTAAGAAAATCTTTGAAAAATGGGATCTCGAAGCGGTTGTCGTGGGGAAAGTAACAAACGATCGGATGTTTCGGGCGCTGTTTAACGGCACCGAAGTGGCCCGCATTTCCGTTGCCGCCCTGACCGACGAAGCGCCGCTCTACGATCGGCGCGCGACGCGGCCGGAAAGCCAAGACGAGTTGCAGAAACTGGACGTGGACAAGATCGCAGTTCCAGATGATCTGGCGGCGACTTTGAAGTCTCTTCTGATCTCTCCCAATATCGCCTCCAAGGAGTGGGTCTACCGTCAATATGACTACTACGTCAGGAGTAACACCGTTATCGGTCCGGGCGCCGACGCAGCCGTTATTCGCCTCAAGGGTACGAAGAAGGGCTTGGCTCTGACAGTTGACGGCAACGGGCGCTTCTGTTACCTCGATCCGTATGTCGGCGGCATTTTGGCGGTCGTCGAGGCCGCGCGCAATCTCGCCTGTGTGGGAGCTTCACCCGTGGGCTTAAGCGATTGTTTGAATTTCGGCAGCCCGGAGCGTCCCGACGTCATGTGGCAGTTCAGCGAGGTCGTCCGGGGGCTGCGCGACGCCTGCCTTGCTTTGGAAGTTCCGGTCGTGAGCGGGAATGTCAGTTTTTATAATGAAACCGACGGACAGCCCATTTTCCCGACGCCGGCGGTCGCCATGGTCGGGCTGCTGGCGGATCTACAGAAGCGCGTCACTCCCTGGTTCAAATCCGAGGGACACCTGATTGTTTTGTTGGGCCGCTCGCGTGAAGAACTGGGCGGCAGTGAATACCTTAAAGTTATCCACGGCCTGGTCAAAGGCACGCCCCCGTGGATTGACCTTAGGCTCGAACGTGCGGTACAGAGGTCCTGTATAAACGCCATCAATAGAGGTATCATAAAATCTGCTCATGACGTTTCCGACGGAGGGCTGGCTGTGGCCTTGGCGGAGTGTTGCATTACGGCGCCCGAGGGAGCCGTGGGAGCCAGGGTTGAACTGCAAGAGGCGATGCGCGCGGACGCGCTTCTCTTTGGGGAGTCCCAATCGCGCATCCTTGTCAGCCTGGAGGAAAAAGACCTTGACCGTTTGAGTGAGATCGCGGCTGAGGAGGGCGCGCCGCTGCGCGTTATCGGAGAAGTGGGGAGAAGGAGTCTCCGTATTCAATCGATCCTTGAAGTGCCTGTGGACGAGCTTCGGGCGGCGTGGCGGCAAGGCCTGGAAGGATGGCTCAGTTAAAAGAAGGTTGCCTTGTTCGATAAGTTTCACGAAGAATGCGGTGTGGTCGGGATCTATGACCACCCGGAAGCTGCAAACCTCGTCTACCTGGGACTTTACGCGCTGCAGCACCGGGGCCAAGAGTCCGCCGGCATCGTCTCGTCCGATGGCGAAGGACTGATCGCCCATCGCCAGCTCGGACTCGTAGCCGACGTCTTCAGCCAAGAGATCATCAAGCGCCTCAAAGGTTCCCTTGCCATCGGCCACAACCGCTATTCGACAACGGGAGAGAATCACCTCAAGAACGCGCAGCCGATCGTCGTCGAGTATGCTCAAGGCCCGATGGCCGTGGCTCATAACGGCAACCTGGTGAACGCGCAAATCCTACGCGAAGAGCTGGAAGCTTATGGCTCGATTTTCCAGTCGACCTCGGATACCGAGGTTGTCATTCATCTGATCGCGATATCCAAAGAGAAAGACCTCACCGGAAGAATCATCGAGGCCTTAAGCCGCGTGCGCGGAGCCTATTCCTTAGTTTTCTTAACGCTGGATCGGATGATCGCGGCGCGCGATCCCATGGGATTTCGCCCGTTGGTGATTGGAAGGTTAAAATCCGGCCGCAGCGGGAACTCGTACGTCGCCGTCTCCGAGTCCTGCGCTTTGGATCTCATCGAAGCCGATTATGTGCGCGAGGTTGAGCCCGGCGAGATCGTGATTTTTGGTCCCCAGGGAATGGAATCGCTGAAACCTTTCGCTCCGGCCAATCATGCCAAGTGCATTTTCGAATATATTTACTTTTCCCGTCCCGACAGCAATCTGTACGGCCGCAACGTCTATCAAGTCCGCAAGGCGTTTGGGCGCCAGTTAGCGCGGGAAAATCCCGTGGAGGCCGATCTGGTCACACCGGTCCCGGATTCAGGCGTGCCGGCCGCAATCGGCTACGCCGAGGAGGCGCGGCTCCCTCTCGAATTTGGCCTCATCCGCAACCACTATGTGGGCCGCACGTTTATCGAGCCCCAGCAATCCATTCGCCACTTTGGCGTCAAGATCAAGCTCAACGCCCAGCGCGAGGTGTTGCAAGGCAAGAGGGTCGTTGTCGTCGACGACTCGATTGTGCGCGGGACGACGAGCCGCAAGATTATCCGCATGCTGCGTGACGCGGGCGCGAAGGAAGTGCACATGTGCATTAGCTCGCCGCCGACGACGGGGTCCTGCTACTACGGTATCGACACGCCGACGCGGCGGGAGTTGATCGCCTCATCCCATTCGATCGAGGAGATCCGCGAGTATATCGGCGCCGATACGCTGGCCTATCTAACCCTCGAGGGAATGTACGCTTGCTTCAGCGGCAAGAACGGCGGTTTCTGCGACGCCTGCTTCAGCGGCAAGTACCCCGTTCACTTCGAAGACGAAGGCCACACGCGCCAGCTCCATCTCTTCGAGGCGATGGACCGCTAGCCCGCGCTTCGCCTCCTGTCTCCCCTCTCGATTCGCTCCAGGGTTTTTAGCCGTCATTCCGGCCAAGCTGGCGATTCCGCCCGAGGCGGATCAGCCTCAGGCTGAAGCTAGCGCGAGCCGGAATCCAGGAAAGTCAAAAGGCTCTGGATGCCCGCCCTTCGACCCGGCTCAGGACATGCTTTCGCGGGCATGACGGGTTGGGGACCGCCAAGTTCTCTTGCGAACTCTCAAAAGGTAGTAAGCTAGTCGAGGTGCGTTGGTTCCGTTCGGTAGAGGGACGCGATGAACCCGCTGTGCTCGATTTCTCTCAAAAAGCGGTCTTCCACAAACTGTCTGCCGTCCGCCGTTACGGCGGCGGGCAGTTCTTTCGCCATTACGCGCAGGGCTGTCGTCAACGCTTGAGTGACAGGGTAGGGAACGCGGGGCATTCCCGGCCGGGTGATATCATAAGTTTCCTCGGCAACGGAGCGGTCGGCAATCCCGCTGTACTCCTGTTGCACCTGCACCGCGAACGCACGATCGGTGTGATAACGGTGCATGCCCGTCACATAGGCCTTGAGAAATTTGGTGGTGATTTCTGGATGCTGCGCGACATAGCTCCGGCGTGCGCCTATTCCACCCAGCGCGAAATTCAACCCGTAATCGGCAAAGTCGATCAGGAAATGGCAACCCCGCCGCTTGGCTTCGATTGCCAACGGCGGCGAAAAGATGCCGGCGTCGCATTCGCCCGCCAGCAGATAGCTTATTCGTTCCCTGTCTCTCCCCTGGCGAGGTGTCAACTCGATATTATGAATTCCCTCCCGCTGCAGCTGTTCGGTTATAAAGTGAACCAGAAGGTCATTTACACCGCCATCGCGCGCGAATGTGATTTTTCCTCCTGCCAGCTGTTTCCGATCGGCAATGCCCGGCCTGCCCATCAAGAACTGCTGGTTGATTCCTCCGGTGAGATATACGACATCGGATCCGTCCACGAGTCCGGCGCGCAGGAGCGCGGGAGCGGCGAGGTTGCCAAACTGAAGCTCACCCCGCATTAAAGCTTTAATAACGCCCACGGCTCCAGGCACTAAAGGCGTCTCGACGTCGAGACCATACTGGGCAAAAATTCCGGCCTTTTGGGTGAGTATCATTGGACCTGCGCCCTGACCTATGCCGGCAAATCCTGCGACGATTTTAATGTTTTCCATAAATGAGCCACCCCGGGTTTGTGTCGTGTACCCTACTCCGAAAAAATTTCAATTTGCCTTTGGGAATCCCATTGCTTCCACAATTTTGTTCAGGCAGTCGTCCAATTTTCCGTAAGGGGTCCAGTCTATTATGGATAGTTTTGATTCTGCAAACGTCAAACCATGGCGAGGACAGCAGCCGAAAGAGTAGTGTGAGGGGAGATTCTGCTGCCGGGCAAACCTGTTGAGCGCTTTTAAATAGAAGAAGCCTTCGCCCTCCCGTCGCGAGAGAGCGAAGCGGCGCAGAACGAGATCTGAAAACCTGGGTTGGACTTCGTTACTTGACGTGCTTGCTGACGAGTTTGGTCATGTCAAACATGGAGACCTGTTTTTTACCGCCGAATACGGTTTTCAGTTTGTCGTCGGCGTTGATCATTCTCTTGTTCTTCTTATCCTGCAGCCCGTTCTTTTTGATGTAGGCCCAGAGCTTTTTCGTCAGCTCGGTCCGCGGGATCGCCTTCGTCCCTACAACTGCACTGAGTGTCTCGTCCGGCTGAACCGGTTTCATGAATGCAGCATTCGGTTTGCGTTTGGTTGCGGCCATTAGCGCCTCCTTGAATGAATTTGTGAGAATCTATCCTAGATCGGAAGGTTTTGCCAGTAGTTTTTTCAATTTTTAGCAGTAAAGCCCATTCGCAGGCTCGCGGTCTTTCCCGGGTTCACGGTTAGGCCTTTTGGCGTATCCTCGAGGGCGACACCGTAGTCTCGTTCCGCGCTGTCCCGAGAAACGTAGCCTTGAATGACATCTTCCAGGACCTTTTGCGGCTCGCGGTTGTCGGGTGGGCCGATCCCGCCGCCGCCGGGTCTTTCGATGCGCACGACATCGCCCTTTTTCAGGCCGAAGTCACCGAAGCGAGAGGGCAGAACTTTTTCCTCTTTGGTGCCGGCGTTAACGAGACAACCGCCGGTCCTTCCCGGCCTCCCTTCTTCAGTCCCCCAAGGAGCAATTTTGTGCTTGTCGGTGCGCAACGAGAAGCGGGTCTCGTCTTCAAGGATCCGGTACTCTCTTACGAAGCCGAGACCTCCGCGCCAATTCCCCGGCCCGCCCGAGTCAGGAATCAGTTCGAATCTTTCCACGTGAACGGGGAATTCCGATTCGATAATCTCGACCGGGGCGGTCTTGCAGTTGCTCAAGTGAAAGGCGGTGGCTGAAACTCCGTCCCTACCCCAGCGGGCTCCCGTGCCGCCGGTGAGAATCTCATAGTGAACATAGGATCGGCCGCCTCTCGTGTTGCGACCCCCTAAAGCGATTGCACTGCTGCCGGATCCGCCGGCAACTCGCTTGCCGGGCACGAATCGACCTAACGCCTTAAATATCGCTTCAACGACTGCGTGGGCCGTCGGCATGTAGGTGTTGACGGCCGCCGGATAACGAGGATCGACCACGCTCCCGGGGCGGAAGGTGGTTTTGACCACCTGCGTCAATCCCCGGTTGATCGGAAGGTAAGGATCAACCAAGCAGACCAGAGCATAGCTGCAGCAGGCGCGCACCAGAGGCGGACGAATGTTGGCCGGTCCTCTGGTTTGGTCGCTGCTCTGGCTGAAGTCAAAGTGAAACTCTTCTCCTTGCTTGTTCACTGCGACGTGAATGCGAATCGGATGGCTAAGGTCGATGCCGTCGTGGTCGACAAAGGATTCGGCTTCGGAGGACCCGTCCGGCCACGACGCGATCGCTTTCCGCAGCCTGCTCTCGGTATGTTGCGAAAGCAGGCTCATCGAAGACACCGCGGTTTCCTTGCCGTAGCGAGCGAAAAGTTCACAGAGCCTTTTTTCACCCACGCGATTCGCGCCCACCTGCCCGCGGATGTCGCCGGCGACGAGCTCCGGGGTGCGGCTGTTGGCGGTAATGATC
>JBOHVR010000250.1:0-4789 GCA_050735755.1 Binatia bacterium | reverse complement strand
CCGAATGCGTCAACGCCATTGCGCGTGGGCGTGGGCTTCAGCAGTTTGTCGTGCGCGGGCTGCAAAAAGTCAAGGCGGTAGCGCTGTGGTACGCGCTTGCTCATAATTTGATGCGGGCCGTGGTACTAGCCGAACCGGCGTGAAGCAGCGCGCAAAGTAGGGCGCACAACACCACTGTGATTACCGCTCCACGCCGCAGCCGACCATTGTGCCCTGCCGGCTAGGAGCACGGCTGGTGGCAGCGAATATTTCCTGAGGTGTTGAGCGCGGCTCGTGCCGCTGTGTAAACTATATCGATTTGGTAATTTCTTCACAGCCTCTCAGGAAAGATGCGCTCCAGAAGTTCCAGTGCAGCTTCTAAACCTTTGGAGGAAACTGTCTGCGCCCCTCGTTCCGCGTTAGTACTCCCCCAATGGCTCTTCAACCAGTCGTTAAGCTCCTCGATGACGTCGATCGGAACTGACTCGGCAAGCTTTGCAGAGTACAGACCGCCGTGACACTCCAGCGAGTCCACGATCCTTGTGAGGTAAGGCACGAGGTCTGCTCGTTCGTCACAGAGGCGCTGCACAATGATACGGGAAACCGGGTACTCCATAGTTACCTCTGATCACTCCGGATTCCGCAGTTAAACGGACGATTCCGCAAGCGCGAGGCGGAACCCTGGAGCGACAGTGTTGGTTCAAAACGTTCAAGCCGTTCAAAACATTCAAGCCGTCGGACAGAGGAGGTCCTAAACAATTTGAACGGAGCGTAGCGATTAAACGACTTGAAACGGTTTGAACTCTTCATCCTCTGCGGCTACCCGTCCAGACCGAAGTTGGCGCGCCAGGCCAGCTCGATACGTGCCATGTTCTGCTCGGAGAGCGGCCCTTTGCCCGAGCAGGCCGAAATCTCCTCGACCTGCTTCTTGTCGGAGAAACCTCCTAACGCTGTGGTGACGCCCTCCAGAGAGAGGACGAAGCGAATGGCAGCTTCGGCCATGCTGTGCTCTTCTTGAGCGGTCGCATCGAGTCTCTTGGAAAGGAAATTTAACGCCTTTGCCCGGCGCCACACGGTCTGCCCCGCCTCGGGAGAGCGGGGGCCCCGCGCCAGCGGGTGCGCGGGGATGCCTGCAGCCGCGCTGTCGGTCAAGGCGCCGCTGGCGAGCGGGCTGTAGATGGCGGCGCCGACGCGATGCGCGGCCGCGTGGCTCAGGATTCCACCGTAGTCTTGTTCAACGCGCATGCCGGAGGGCTTTACAGCCGCGGAGGGGTTGAGCAGGTTGACTGAGACATTGATCAAGCTAAAGGCGCCGGTATCGATCAGCCTCTCGGCCGCTACCGCATCGTTGCCTCGGGTGATGAACCCGATGAACCGAGCCTTGCCGCTGCGTTGGGCGCTCTGAAGCCCCTCGAGGGCGCCGCCGGGCCGCAGGTAATCCTCGATCCACAGGCGGCTGTAGGCGCGCCCCGATAGCTCGGGCCGATCGATGACCGGCCCGTTGTGAATTTGCAGGAAGTCGACGTAGTCCACGCCCAGCCGCTTGAGGCTCTCGTCGAGAGAGCGAGTTACGTGTCCCGCGATATCGTCGAGGTTATGCGCGCGGATCTCAACCTTTGTGGTGATATAGGGACGCACGCCAAGCTCCCGCAGTACCCGGCCGAGGTTCGTCTCGGAAACGCCGCCACCGTAGTCGGGCGCCTCATCGAAGTAGTTGATGCCCAACTCCAGGGCCCGTTCGATCGCATCCCTTTGCTGCTCGAACATTCCCCTGACCATCAACCCGGCATTACCGCCACAGCCAAAGCCGATTTCCGAGACTCGGATGCTTGTGCCACCCACTTCGCGATAGTTCACGTTACCTCCTTGGCGACACCGCCAAAGTCCTCAAAGCCCAAAGGGGGGCGGGTAGGGCATCAGGCGGTCCTCGCCCAGGTCCATCAGGATGTCGCAGCCTCCTATGGGTTCGTCCAGCCGGACATTATAGATACCCGGACTAGGATTCTCGATTACGGTGGCGGGCGCTTCCGGCCACGGTGAGGAAGGGATGAGGTCGGGGTTGAGGTTATGCATGTTGACGATGACTCGGTTGCCAATCTCGTAGGACATCGTGAGGAACCCTCGTCGATCGTTAGGCTAATCTTCTTCGTGTTGCTGCGTCGCTTAGGATAGCCAACGCAGCAGCGCAGGCTCAGGCCATATCGTGTGGAGCACGAGATCGAACAAACCGTAGATCAGTACAAAAAATGCTGCTCCTCCGATCGCAGCGAGCCACCACCTAGTCTTCCCAAAGACCAACAGGTAGAAAAATACAAACACCGGAACTGCCACATGGTAGCCGACAAACCAGATGGCTGCGAGCATGCCGCCGAACCAGGTGGCGAGACGCATGGTTCTGATCACCACAAGGCCCTTGGATAGTCCCTCCTCGTCGAATCCAGCGTCGAGGATTTGCGTCGTTGTTTTCGACTTCCCGTGTGTAGCCGCCCAAACCTTCTGGGCAATAAACGCCGCGACCAGCACAAGCCCGCCGATTGCTGTCATTCTGGGCAAACGCGCGGCCCCGGGGCGCAGGTCTCCGACCGCGAGCAACAGGTAAATGAAATAGCCCGTTACAATGCTCACCAGAACGCTTTCCAGCGCCAAGTCCAGGCCGATCTCGCTTGGAACCAGTCGTTTGCGGACGGCATGATCATGCCTGTCGTCGCCGGCGGTCTGGATGCGGTCTATGCGCATGACAGCGTCCCCATTGCTGCGAGCTCATTTTGCTGCAGTGCCAGTCGTCACTCTGAGACCGGGCGCTGCTTGCGTCATGGCTTCGGTAATCTCCTCCAGTTCCGTCGCGCTCATGCGCCGGGTCTTCCGCTGCACGTTGAGCATATAGACCCCGGCAGCCACCGTGAGCGCGAGCATAAGGAGAAACTGTGGTCGGGCGAACATACCAGCTCCATAGGCATTCAACGAAATCGAAAAATACTTCTCCACGGGTTCAGCAAGCACCAGGGCGATGACCAGCGGTGGTCTTGGCCATCCGCAGCGTTTCATGAACGTGCCGAGCACAGTGAACCCAAGGACGACCCAGAAATTCATCAGCGAAGATGTCGCCTGATAAACCGAAATGCTCAGCAATGCCAGGATCAGAGGCGCAAGGATGTTGGGGTTCATGAGGCCTATCCTTGCCAAGACGGGAGTGAAGAAAAGCGCGACGGCCGCGCCCATGAGATTGGATATCGCCAGGACGAACACGACGAACATCGTTAGAGGCAGATGCTCGCTTAGCATTCTTTGACCGGGCACGAAGCCCATCAGAATCAGAAATGCCATGAGCACGGCCATGGACCCGCTGCCGGGAATTCCGAAGCACAGCGTGGGAATGAGCACGCCGGCGTCGATGGAGTTGTTTGCCGCCTCGGGAGCAATGACTCCGCGGATGTCCCCCCTGCCAAAGGTCTGCCGCGCTCCCTTTTCCGTTTCGCGGGCCTGGGCGTAGGCGAGCCAGTGGGCTGCTGAACCCCCTACGCCGGGCAGCATGCCGATGAACAGCCCAATGAAGGACGCCCGGATGATCAACCATTTGTGACGCAGCGCATCCATGATTCCCGCGCGCCTGCCGCTGTTCACCTCCCCGAGCATGAGGTCGAGACGTTCTTTCGCGACTGGGCTGTCGCTGACGACCAGGTTTAACATCTCGGGCACGGCAAAGAGGCCGACGATCATCGGGATCAAGGAGATTCCGTCATAGAGGAACTCAGATCCAAAGGTTGCCCTAGGCAGGCCCAGTACCGGGTCGGTGCCGATCAGCGCGATGCCAAGACCGAACGCGCCGGCGAGGAGTCCTTTGACCAAGGCGCCGCTGCTCACGATACCGACCATGCTGATCCCGATAAGTCCCAGAAGGAAGAACTCGGCGGAACCAAATTGTTGGAGCAGGATCCTGGCAAAGGGGATGACGGCCAGAAAGGCCACTACGCCGAATAGTCCACCGATCAGAGACGACATGTAAGCAGCTGCCAGGGCTCTGCCAGCAAGACCTTGGCGCGCAAGGGGATAGCCATCGAGCACAGTCGCTTGGCAAGACGCCGACCCGGGAATACCCAGCAGTATGGCCGGAATCGGATCCGTGGTGCCGTTCACCGCCATCTTTCCCACCACCATTCCCATGGCGATGTAGGGATCAAGGACAAAAGCGAAGCCCATCAGCACGACCACAAGCGGCAAGTTGCCGCCGATCGGCATAGCCCCTACAATGAGGCCCATGGCTACGCCTGCTACGACGGCGAGGAACACGAGGGGCGAGAAAAGGTGTTGGGCTGCGATCAACGCCGCGCCAAACATACCCTCAAACACGCGGACACCTCCTTTTTACTGCTACCCCTGTGGCAGGAGAGAGCTTGCGCCCTCTCTTCGGTGGACCGATCCATACGGGTACAACCCGCAGACCAGCATAAATTTTAAAGTTCTAATAGTTCTACTTTGTCGCCGGTGAGAGCTGGCTCCCTTCGGCCAGGTACATGCCCTTCACCAGGTTGTACAACTCTGGTTTGTTCTTCCGCGCGTCGATCAAGCGGTTGAACGCGGAGGCGATCTCCTCCGGACTGCGGTACCCGCCTTTGAATCCCCGTTTTTCCATAGCGGCGATGTATGCCGGATCTGAGGCGGTTTGCTTGAATGCTTGGCGCAAAGCCTGCAGGATGTTGTCCGGTACTCCCTTCGGCACGACGGCGCGGTCTGCGGAATTCCGGACTGCATAGGCCGTGATCAGCGCCTGCTTTTGTGTTTCCGTGACTTTGAGCACATCGAATCCGTGCGG
>JBOHVR010000249.1:0-4103 GCA_050735755.1 Binatia bacterium | reverse complement strand
CAGATGGTTCATCCCGTAATCGATCAGGATTTTGAGGCGGGCTCGCTGCACCGGCTCCTTTGGCATCAGAGGTGGCACCGGATATTTTTCTTCAAGGTATTCGTTGATAATGCAGGATTCGTAAAGAACCGTGTCTCCATCGGTCAGGACCGGGACCTTTCCATAGGGATTCAGGCGCAGAAAATCAGGATTCTTCTGCTCCTTTTTGCGCAGGTCAATGGGAACAATGTCGTAGGGCAGTTGCTTCTCGGCGAGCACAACCTTTACACGCTGGCAATTGGGAGACGAAGAAAAATCGTACAGTTTGATCTGGGACATGGCCTCCTCCTAAGGTTCATTTCTACATCCTATAAAAGCAAGCATTGTTAGACAAGCTCAAAAAAACTACTTGACTGGCGGTAAGAGGGAAATCTGTGCCATCGTTGACAATTTTTTCCACTCCCGTGAGTCAGAATGAGTCATGCCTGGCGCCCGAATTGTGAGCGTTTTAAAAGGGTTAGGTATTTTTTTTCTCTGGCATACGGATTGCGTAGGTTAGTCTAGATCTTACCGAGGTCATAAGGAATTTAGGTGGAAGGATTTATGATGAACAGCGTACAGATCGAGCGTCGGGTGGAGCTGGACCCCTTCGAAAATATTACCGAAGCGGAGATCCTCTCTTTGTGGGAAGTATTTAAATCGTCCGGGTTATCGGCCGATGAAGCTTGGAATGCGATCGTGGCCGGGATTGCGTTGGATGTAGCTTTTGCCCGCAGCAAAAATCTGACTACTTTAGAACAGTGATACCTGAGATCTCGACTTTAATAGCGGTGGCGCTCATATCAGGGTTCAAGTCTGGTCGGCCTGCGGATCAGCCCGCATTAGAAGTGCGGTCAAAGCTTCCCGGTTGGCGATTTCGGCAGCGAGCACCCGCCTCAACAGCTCGCGGATTTCGGGCTCATCGTGGAGCAGATAACCGGAGAGTTTCTGTAACATCTGTTCAAGGAACGATTGGTCTTTAAGATCTTGTGCCATTCTTTCCCAATGATTTCGGCCCGACTTAATGGCCAGCACAGGCTCTGCTTCAAGGTAGCTTCCCAGCTTTAGCAAAGTTCCCTTCAAAGTCTCACAGACATTAGATTTCTCTTCGGCAACGCGGCGTAAACGCTCCGCAACGTGCGGGTAAGGAGCAATCCGGGCGTGTGCTTTGATTTGTTCCGCCAGGCGGAACTGCGTGTGGTAGACTGTTTTAAGGGCACTTACAGCGCCATGCGAGCTGCCATTCTCTTCGTTGGCCGATCCAAGACCCAAGAATTCCAACAATTTTTTCAACAACTTCGGATCCTCCTCAACTGCTTGCAATCGGATAAATAAAATTTGCGGGCGGATCTTGTCAAGCCAATCAGAAATTGTTCCGAGCGGTGCTCTGGTGCCAGTCCTGGACCTTTTCTTGAAAAAGCCTACCAAAGGGGATAATTTGCTGGAAGATTAGAGATTCTGATGGCACAGGAAAAGAGAGACGGAGAGCCAACGCCGGAAATCGTCGACGTCGAGTTGGACGTTCCCGCTGAAGTCGAAACGAGCGAAAGAGAAGGCGAAGAGGAAAGGGGATTAGTTCCCTTCGATCCTTTACGCCGCTACCTGAGCGAAATTCGCCGGTATCCGCTCTTGAGCCGAGAAGAAGAGCATCGTTTGGCCGTCGACTACAAAGAGTTTGGCAACGTTGAGGCGGCCTACCGGCTTGTCACTGCCAACCTGCGGCTCGTGGTTATGATCGCGCGCGAGTACCAGCGGGCGCTCAGCAATCTTTTGGACCTTATTCAAGAAGGCAATATCGGTTTGATGGAAGCTGTAAAGAACTTCGATCCTTATCGGGGCGTGCGATTCCCATCCTACGCGGTGTGGTGGATTCGCGCCTACATCATCCGCTATATCATGACCAACTGGCGCATGGTTAAGATCGGCACGACGCAGGCGCAGCGGAAATTGTTTTTCAATCTGCAGAAGGAAAAAGAAAAGCTTGAAAGTGAGGGCTTTGCTCCGGGTCCGAAACTGCTGGCGCAACGTCTGGATGTCAAAGAGGGAGAAGTTGTGGAGATGGAGCAAAGGCTCGCGAACCGCGACCTATCCACTGACGTTCCCATCGGAGATGACGAGGAAAGGACTCTGCTGAGCCTGCTCGCGGACAACAAGCTTACTCCCGAAGAGTCTCTTACCGAGAAGGAGTATCAAAGCATCCTGAAGGAAAAAATGGATCGGTTTGCTGAAGCCCTGAAAGACAAGGAACTGGTCATTTTTCGCGAGCGCCTTTTGACCGAAGAACCCTTGACGCTACGCGAGATTGGCGAGCGTTACGGCATCAGCAGGGAACGCGTAAGACAAATTGAGGAACGAGTCAAAAAGCGCCTTAAGGCTTATCTCAGCAAAGAATTCAAAGATCTCAGGGAAACCGTGGCTGGAGCTGAGTAACGGCGCCTCTCGGCCCACTCCCCTTCGCCTCCTTAGAAGTCGAAATCACGCAGTTTCTATTTAGAAGCGTGGTTGGTTTTATTATCGCGCAAGAAATCACGGCATCACAAAAAGGAAAAAATGAGAGTCATACTCCAGCTTCTAGCGGCATTAGCCTTTGCGGAACTCCTTTTCGTTGCCACAACGCCGGCACAGACGAAAGGCGATGCGAATGCCGGAAAGAACAAATACGAAAGCCTCTGTGTTGGCTGTCACGGCGCGGAAGGAAAGGGCGACGGCCCGGCGGCAGGAGGACTCAATCCGAGGCCCGCCGACCTCAGCGACCCCGCTCACACGGAAAGTCTCAGCGACCAATATCTATTTGAAATTATTAAAGAAGGAGGCCCCAAAGTCAAAAAGTCCCCTCTCATGCCGGGTTGGGTAGGCGCCTTAAATGATAAAGAAATTTGGAATGTGATCGCCTACCTCAAGACTCTGCCCGCGCGCAAGACGACAAAATGAGGCCGTTGGGAATCCCCAGTCGGATACAATGCATCCGTGGCCTCGAGTCCCCTGGCGTCTGGCGGGATCGCCCAGCAGACGCCTTGCTAATCAGCAATTCCGTATTCTTTCCAGTGCGTGTCTACCCAGTCGAGGTGTTCCTGAGGAGGCATGGCGATCGCGGGGTACTCGTGTTTTTTCGTGGCGTCAATGGCCACGCGCGAACCTACCAAGCGTGTAGGGTGATGCTGTGGGACGGTGGGAGGCGCCTGGGACGGATCGAATCCCACTGCCTGAACGTCTTTCTCGATGTAAATATCCCGGTCCGGCCGCACGCGCCAGCTTAGCGCCCAATCGATGGCGAAGTCATCCTGAATATCAATATCATCGTCGACGACCACAGTGATCTTCCCGAAACCCGTGCGCAAAGACCAAATACCGTACATTGCTTGTCTGACCTGACCTTCGAACTGTTTTTTTATCGAGACCACGACATAAGCGCCGCTCCCCCCGGCCTCTTTTAGGCGCACGTCTCTTACGGGAAGGTTGAGCGCGTACTTGAGGTGCTTGAAGAGCGGCCATTCACGGCCAATGCCGCGAATGCAACTCGATTCTGACGGCGGTCGTTGGCTGATAAAGGCCTGGTAGATCGGATTATTCCGGAACGTGACGCATTTGATGTTGAAGACGCACTCTTGACCGGCGGGTCCCATGTACCCGGTGTATTCACCAAACGGCCCTTCGTTCTCGCGATAGTTTGGCGGAATTTCTCCTTCCAAGACAATCTCGGCGGTTGCAGGCACTTCCATTGGAATCGTCTCGCAAGGGACAAGGTCGACCGGCTCGCCGCGCAGTCCGCCGGCCACCGCAAACTCGTCGAGAGACTCAGACATCTTTGATACGGAGACAAAACCGATGGAAGGCTCGGTGCCGATGACCACGGCTACAGGCGTGGGCTGATTGCGTTCATTGTTCTTTCTCACGTGGTGTGCCGCATCCTGATTTCTGCCCATCGAAAAACCGGTTTTATTTGGACCTTTCACTTGCATGCGATACGTCCCTACGTTGCGCACGCCGGTCTCGGGGTCCTTGGTGATAACGTACGGTGAGGTGAAGAAAGGCGCCGGATCCTCTCCTACTGTCCAAACGGGCGCGGGGAGCTTGTGGATGTTGAC
>JBOHVR010000248.1:0-6823 GCA_050735755.1 Binatia bacterium | reverse complement strand
CAATATTCCAGCGAATAACCGGCCCGGAACTCGACTCGACCCTCCTCTAACACGCGCTGCAAAATGGTCCGATTAAAGGCCCCGTGTCCCATCGCTTCTGCTCCGCCCTCGCCTAAGGCGTGCGTTTCCTTATCCGCTTCCTCATGAGTGGAGAAGTAGGTCGCGTCCTCCTTGCTAAAACCATAGTGCGTCGTCAAAGCCTGGAACCACTGACCGGACCAATGGGAAAGAGATTCCTCGAAAACATGTAAACCCCACAGCTCGGCGATCGAACCATCGAAAAATATCTTGTGACAGAAATCATTGATCGCGCGCGCCTCCGCCAGGTACGGCTCTTCCAGCACTTCCTCACGCCCTAGCTTCATCGCCGCCGCGGTTTTGAGCAGCACCAGAACGTGGCCGGGAGGTTTGGGCGAAATCAACTCATCAGCGATTTTGGCGCAGAAAGGACCGAGAAGATCGAAATGATGAACGAAGAAAGCAAGATGCGTGTGGTATGAAAGCGCATTGAGCGCGTTCACCTCCAGTGAGAACCGGCCCCAGTTCTTGAAGAACTGCCGCATCACCGCCCTCGGCAGCTTACCCGCGCGCAACTGTGTCATGAACCGACCGTTGTGGATCTTTTCCTGCCAGCGCTCGTACATGCGCTCGTAGAGATAATCCACATAAGCTTTCGCGGCGGCGGGCGTCATTTTCTCGCCCGGCCGCGGTTCTTTCGCTTTTTTCACATCAACTCCTGCAAACATCCGCCCCGGAGTTTCGATTAGGCTGACCGATTCATTCAATTTCGGTTCACCTGCGCGAGCACTTTGCGCCCGATCAGCTCGATTCTTTTCACGGTGTCCTCTACCGTCGATTTACCGGAAGCCACGCGGAAGATAAAGTGATTGACACCGAGTTTCCGTCTATAGATTTCTAATTGCTCGGCACAGTCGTCCGGATCGCCGACAATGAATCTCGTCTTGATGAAATCCTCCAGGCCTTGATCACGGAAGCCATCCGAATCAGGCAACTCCTTATCCTGCTGTTCTCTGACCAGGCCCTGGACACGCTTCGGAATATCGTTTGCGGCTTCCTCCCACGCCGTCGCGCGGTTTTCAGCAATGTAAATGTCCTTCCGGATCGAGATCTCTTGTGGCAACGGCTTGGAATTTTTGGCCAGCGTGGCTCGGTAGACTTGCAGCTGGCGCTCCAGGGTCTGAATCGAAGCATGGGGGTTCATGATCAAGCTATCGCCCAGGCGTGCTGCCCGTTCGACCGCCCGATCCGCGTGGGCCGCGATCCAGATGGGCGGCGCAGGTTTCTGCAGCGGACGGTTCGCCGTCGTGAGATCCTTCACCTTGAAGTGTTTTCCCTCGAACGTCACGTGTTCTTCAGTCCACAACCTTTTAATCAGGGACAGCGACTCTTCGAAGCGCGAGACCCGCTGCCGGCGCGGCACTCCAAATCCGTCGAATTCGCGCTGCCTGTAACCCAGGCCGACACCGAAGATAAATTTTCCCCCGCTAAGCACGTCCAAGGCGGCAATCTGTTCGGCCATCAACACCGGGTGGTGGAGTGGAAGCAGCAGGATACACATGCCCACCTCCATGCCGGCCGCCTCCGGGATCAAGCGCGCAATAGTGGGAATTCCCTCCCAGTCAAACCTCTTCGGCGTAAAGTAATGTTGGCCCCGCCAAATCGAATGAAACCCGGCGTCTCTGGCGGCATGAGTAAGCGTCACGATCGCGTTGAACTGCGCGACCGGGTTATCGCTGAACCCGGCTATTCCCATTGTGGGCTTGAGGCCGATTTTGATCATGAAGCGACTTCTCTGGCGACAGCGACGCCCGCACTCATCGCGGCTGCTTTCGCGCCGCCACGATCTGTCGTGGCCCGGTCTTCCCCTCGGTCACGGCGCGAAACTACCAGGAGGCCACCGTACTGTCAACAAATCCGGCTGCCCATGCCGGCTCGTGGCTTCGTTGAACTGCTCTCAGCCCTATGCAATGATCGGAAAACTCCCTTCCAAGACTTCATGAAAGAGACTTAAATCGCCGATGGCTTACTACAAAGATGTGAGAGAATATCTTCACGTTCTGGATAAGGCGGGCAAGCTCATGCGCGTGTCGCAGCCGATCGACAAAGACACAGAGCTTCATCCCCTGGTCCGGCTGCAGTACCGCGGTCTTCCTGAAGATCAGCGCAAAGCTTTTCTTTTCGAAAACGTCACGGACGCCCGCGGCCGCCACTACGATATGCCCGTCGCCGTCGCGTGTTACGCCGGCAGCCGTGATATCTACGCTCTCGGAATGCAATGCGCCAAAGAAGAGATCTTCGACAAATGGACGCGCGCGCAGACGCACCCCATCGAGCCGGTCGAGGTTTCATCGGGGCCATGCCAGGAGCGGATCATCAGCGGAGACGAGCTCCGCGCCCAAGGCCTCGACATGCTACCAGTGCCGATCTCGACTCCCGGGTTCGACAACGGCCCCTATACGACATCCTCGCACTTCGTCACTCGCGATCCCGAAACGGGGCAATTCAATATGGGCAACTATCGCGGCCAGATCAAAGCGCCGGATCGGATCGGCTGCTTTGCCGGCAATTTCGCCGGACTGCGTATGCACTGGAACAAGTGCCGCGGCCTCAAGCGCCCGCTCCCGGTTGCCATTGTGATCGGCGTTCCTCCCAACCTCTCTTACACGGCGGTCGCGCGCATTCCTCCCGAAACCAGCGAGTATGCAATTGCCGGTGGCATCTCGGGCGAGCCGGTTGAGTTGGTGCGCTGCCGAACCGTGGATCTGCTCGTCCCTGCTCAATGCGAGATCGTCATTGAAGGCATGATGCCTACTGATGAAAGCGAGTGGGAGGGACCTTTCGGGGAGTTCCCGGGCTACATGGCGCACGAAGGTCTCGGTTTTTTTGTCAACGTATCCTGCATTACCACGCGCAAGAGCCCCGTTTATGTCGCGTTCTTGAGCCAGTTTCCGCCGAGCGAAAGCAGCAAGATTCGCGGCGTCGCCACGGAAGGGGTGGTGTGGAAGCGCCTTCAGGCGGCCGGACTCGACAACGTGCTGGACGTTGCCCTCCACGAGAGCAGCGGAAGCTGGGCTTATTTGGTGGTCAAAATCAAGCGCCGCTCAGCGCAGGACTTCGACAAAATTATCAATGCGCTCCGGCTCGGGGCGGACGTTGGAAAAGTCCTGGTGGTTGTGGACGCAGATATTGACGCGCGCGATGCCGACTCCGTGAACTGGGCCATCTCCTTTCGCATCCAACCGCACCGCGATGTCAAAATCCTCGAAAGCCAAACCATGGGACTCGATCCTTCCGTCGTGCCGCCGGAAGAGTGGGTCGAAGCGCGCGGCGCCGTGGTCAAGAAAGGCCGCGCCAGCGTTCTCTGTATCGATGCAACCCGCCCGTGGCCCTATAAGCCCACTTCCCTGCCCAAGCGCGAGTTTATGGAGAATGCGCTGCAACTCTGGAAGCGGCTCGAGCTTCCGCCGCTGGACCTCAAGGAGCCGTGGTTTGGCTATGAGTTGGGGTACTGGTCGGACCGTAATCGTGAAGAGGCCGAACTCGCCCTCCAGGGCAAACACTTTGAGATCGGCAAGCGCGCAGCCAAAGAAAGGAAAAAACTGTAGCGAACCACGAGCTGCATGGACAAGCTAATCTTGGCTAATCGGCGATGATTTTCGCCGGCAACGAAACCGCAGCCTCTGCGTGATCCGGCGCGCCTGAACCGGAGCATGTTTCCAGCCCGTCCCTGCAGGTCAAGGCAATCTTTTCCAACACTTCATCCAACTGGTAGGGCTTTAGGATGACGCCGCTCAGTTCTCCACGATTGAGCTGCGATTCGATCTGAGGCGCCATGAATCCCGTTGCGAATATGGCTTTAATCGAGGGGCTGATCTCCTTCATTTTGCGGAAAGCTTCCCAACCGTTGAGTTTCGGCAAACCCAGGTCCAGGACCGCAACCTTGATCTCGTCCCGATGGCGTCGCAACGTCTCGACCGCTTCGAGACCATCGCGCGCGGCGAATACCCTATAACCCGCGCTCTCCAAAAAAGTCTGCATTAAGCGCAACTGCCTGACCTCGTCTTCCGCGAAAAGAATCGCTTCACCGGTCCCCGCAAGCCTCTGAGTTTGCCGCTCCTGCAATGCCCGCTTGGAATCGCGCGCCTCAGCTTTCCCTTCGAGAATTGGGAGACAGAGGCGAAAACTGCTTCCCTGGTCCGGCTCGCTTTCGACCTCAATAAAGCCGCGGTGGCTCCTGACGATGCCGTAGGTTACGGCAAGGCCAAGCCCCGTGCCTTCCCCTTGCTGCTTGGTCGTAAAGAAGGGCTCGAAAATGCGGTTCTTCGTCGCTTCATCCATGCCCGTTCCCGTGTCCCGCACGGTAATACACGCGTAATATTCATCCCACGCTTCTTGGAAAGCTCGACGCAGACCGGCGCCGCTGATCACCGCGGTGCTGAGCAGCAGCTTTCCACCCCCCGGCATGGCGTCGCGCGCATTGAGGCACAGGTTGAGCGTTGCCTGCGTGATCTGGTTGGGGTCCGCCATGACCGGCGGCAGATTGGGCTGCACATCTAAAATGACCTCGATCGTTTTGGGAAAAGTTTCCTTCAACAGCGGTGCCAGGCGCTCCATCAGAGGATTGATTTCCACGTGCTCAAAAACTACTGTGCTCTTGCGCGCCATCGCGAGCAGTTGCTGCACCAGAGAAGCGCCTCGTTTCACTGTCTCCTGGATCACGCCCGCGCTCTCCGCAATTTGTCCGTTGGCATTCTGTTGGATCGAGCCCGCGTATCCTGAAATCACATTGAGAAGATTGTTGAAATCGTGGGCCACGCCGCCGGCCAGGGTCCCGATGCTTTCCAGTTTTTGCGCTTGCAGAAGCTGCTCCTGCAATTGTTCCCTTTCGCCGACCGCCGCAACGAGCTGCGCCCCTTGCTCCGCGTAGCGCCGTTCCAGCTCGGCGTTGACTTTTCGCAGCTCTTCTTCAGCGCGTTTCCGATTTGTGAGATCGCGGGTGATCGCGGAAAAGCCGATCAGCTTTCCATTGTCGTCCAACAGCGCTGTAACTACCATGTTGGCCCAAAAGCGCGAGCCATCTTTGCGGATGCGCCATCCCTCCTCTTCATAGCGCCCGCCGCTGACCGCTTCCTGCAAGGCGCGCGCCGCCGCGGGTTCACTATCAGGCGGATAAAAATTCTCGAACCATTGCCTGATGACCTCGTCTTGTTGCCACCCTAGGATGCGTTCGGCGCCCAGGTTCCAGGACGCGACCCGCCCCTCAGGGTCCATCATGAAAACGGCATAGTCCTGGAGGCTCTCGATCACCAACCGAAACCGCTCTTCGCTTTGGCGTAGCGCTTGGTGCTTCAACTTCTCGTTCATTCGGAAAAGGTCGACGAAGACCGACACCTTGGCCTGGAGCACTTGAGAGACGACCGGCTTGAAGAGATAATCGACCGCGCCGCTGGCGACTCCGCGGAAAACATCGGACTCCAGAGTATCGATGGCCGAAAGAAAAATGATGGGGGTATAGCGAAAGCGTTCGTTTTGCCGAATCAGCTCCGCCGTCTCGAAACCATCCATTTCCGGCAAGCGCACATCCAGCAGGATCAGCGCGAAATCCTGGCGCAACAACCAGCGCAGCGCTTCTTGGCCCGAGGCTGCTTTGACGATATTCCGCCCCGGCCCGGAGAGCAGTGCCTCCATCGCCGTGAGCGTTTTTACGTCGTCATCAACTACGAGGATGTTCGCTGTTGGCTCTGTTACCATAAGGAAGTCTGGCGGCCTTCTCTTTGCCGAAGAACCAGATGCGCAACATCGAAAGCAGTTCCTCAGCGTTCACCGGCTTGGCAATGTAGTCGGACGCGCCTGCCTCGAGACATTTTTCACGATCGCCTCTCATCGCCTTGGCTGTCAGAGCGAGAATCGGCAGCACGTGGTGCTTGACGTTGTGGCGGATGCGGCGAATGGTTTCGTAGCCGTCCATCTCCGGCATCATGATATCCATCAGAACGGCGTCGATCTCTCCATCCTGGTCCAGCCGTTCAATCGCGTCTTGGCCGGTTTCGGCGCTTACGACTTCGATTCCATGCTGCTCGAGCAAGCTCGTCAAGGCGAAAATGTTGCGCACGTCATCGTCCACAACCAGGACTTTTTTGCCTTTGAGCGCCTCGTCGCTCTGGCGCAGACGTTCGAGCATCTGCTGCTTCGCCGGCGGCAGCTCACTTGCCACAAGGTGCAGGTAAAGCGACGTCTCGTCGAGCAGCCGCTCGGGGGATTGCACGCCCTTCAGCACGACGCTCTCCGCCATGCGGACAAGCTGAACTTCATCTGCCTCGGTCAAGTCTTTGCCCGTGAAAACGATAATCGGTAATTCCTGAAGATCGGGCTGCTGGCGAATGCGCTCGAGCAACTCGAAACCCGAAATGTCCGGCAAGCGCAAATCCAGGACCATACAATCAAACTTTCCTGCGCGCAAGGCCTTCCAGGCTTCCACGCCATTGGCCGCCGTCGTAATATCGACATCGCGGTGACCCAGCAGCTCGACAACGCTCTGGCGCTCGACCTCGTTATCCTCGACGATCAGTAGCTGGCGCCGGCGCGTTTGCGCATAGTCCAGCACGCGGTCGAATGCCTTCTCCAGTTCGCCGGTCGCCGCGGGCTTAATCAGGTACGAGAAGGCGCCATGGCCGAGGCCCTGAAGGCGTTCCTCTTCCACGCTGATGATTTGCACCGGAATATGGCGCGTGGCCGGATCCTGCTTCAGCTGGCTCAAGACCGTCCATCCTAGCATGTCAGGCAGAAAGATATCGAGAATAAT
>JBOHVR010000247.1:0-4974 GCA_050735755.1 Binatia bacterium | reverse complement strand
AGATGTGGCAGCGGGGAAAGATCTCGCGCAGCCCGCGCGCCGCCGCGATGAAATTGACCGCGTATTCGTTATGCTCTTCCATGCCGGTGCCGACGACGAGGATGTTGGTGTCGAAAATGATGTCGCTTTCGTCAAAGCCGATCTCTTGCGTCAGGATTTTATGCGCCCGGGTGCAGATTCGCAGCCGCTGCTCGACGTTGGTCGCCTGGCCCTGCTCATCGAAAGCCATGATGACGACCGCCGCGCCGTAACGCTTGACGAGGCGCGCGCGCCGTTTGAATTCTTCCTCGCCCTCTTTGAGGGAAAGAGAATTGACGACTCCTTTGCCTTGAATGCATTTTAACCCCGCCTCGATAACGTCAAAGTTCGAGCTGTCCACCATGATCGGGACGCGCACGATGTCGGGCTCCGCGGCAACATAGTTCAAAAAGACGGCCATCGCGCGAGCGGAGTCGAGCATGCCTTCGTCCATGTTGACATCGATGATGTTCGCTCCTCCTTCAACTTGCTCCCGCGCGATGGCTAACGCTTCTTCGTATTTCTCTTCGCGGATGAGCCGGGCAAAGCGCCGCGAGCCCGCGACATTGGTGCGCTCGCCGATCATGATGAAATTGGATTCAGGACGGATCGTCAACCGCTCCAGCCCGCTCAGGTGCGTAAAACCGTCGGAAGGCGGAGGAACGCGCGGGCTGGCGGCGGCGGCGGCGTCCGCGACGGCGGCAATGTGTTGAGGAGTTGTGCCGCAGCATCCTCCCACCAGGTTAAGCCAGCCTTCTTTGGCCCATTCGCCTACGAACCGCGCAAACTCGTCCGGCCCCATGTCATAGCCGCCGAATTCATTGGGCAGGCCGGCGTTGGGGTAGGCGAAAATGGGAAGGGCGACAAGTCGTGAGAGTTCCTCGACGTGCGGAATCATTTCTTTAGGTCCCAGCGCGCAGTTCATGCCGATCGACGCGAGATCGGCGTGAGAGATTGAAGTCAGAAAAGCCTCGAGAGTCTGACCCGAGAGGGTTCTTCCGCTGCGGTCGGTGATGGTCACGGAAGCCATGACGGGAAGTGAAACTCCACGCTCTTCGAACAGCTGCGAAATGGCGAAAAGACAGGCCTTTAAGTTGAGCGTGTCGAACGTCGTCTCCGCTAAAAGCAGGTCCACGCGGCCATCGAGCAGCCCGCGTGTCTGGTCATAATAGGCCGCCACCAGTTGGTCGAAAGTCACAGCGCGGTAGCCGGGATTGTTGACGTCGGGAGAAAGTGATGCCGTGCGATTCGTAGGGCCGATGGCTCCAGCAACAAAGCGCGGCCGGTCGGGAGTCTTCCTGGCGCAGTAAGTCGCAGCGCGACGCGCAACTTGCGCTCCCGCCAGGTTAATCTCATAGGCATGCGCTTCCAGGGCGTAATCCGCGAGAGAAATGGCATTGGAGTTAAAGGTGTTGGTCTCGATGATGTCGGCGCCGGCTTCGAGATAAGCCTGGTGGATTTTTTCAATCGCATTGGGCTGTGTGACGACGAGAAGGTCGTTGCATCCCATTAAAGGGCGTTCGTGGTGCAAAAATTGTTTCCCGCGAAAGTCTTCCTCGGCGGCGCCTAGTCCCTGGATCATGGTCCCCATCGCGCCGTCGATGATGAGAATCCGCCGTTCGAGCAAGCCGCGCAATTCTGAGTTTGTAACGGTCATCGGGTTTTCTTTCCAGGTTGGGAATTGGGTTTCTTTTCGGGAAGCCGGCCGCGCGCCACGAAGAGCTCCACGCGCTGCTTGCCGTTCCGCTCCGCCTTTTCACCCGCATAGCTCCCGCTGAGCTCATATTCCACGTGCTCCACGCCGCCTCCGCGCAGGCATTTGACAATCGAGTTTCGATCAAATCCAAGCCAGCGGTGCGCCATCTCGGTTTGCATCCACTCTTGGTCATGCGGGACAAGGTCCACCAGGATCACAGAGCCGCTCGGGCGGGTTATCCGGCACAGTTCGGCTACGGCCCGTTCGGGGTCGTCGAGGAAATGCAATACCATGACACAAAAGCTGGCATCAACGCTTGCGCTTGCCAGGGGCAGCTTCTCGATGTCTCCCAGCCGAAAGTCGATGTTTTGAATGCCCCTCTCGCGGGCGAACTGCCGCGCGTTTCGGATCATGCCGGATGAAAGATCGATTCCAATCACGTGCTTGGCGATGCGGGCGAGCTCCAAGGTCAGGGCTCCGGTGCCGCAGCCGATGTCCGCGAGCACCAGATTGGAGGGCAGAAGCTTCTCGATGGCCAGCGAGCTTACCCGGTCATCGAAATAACTTTTGCGAATCCGTTCCCAATCGCCGGCGATGGCCTCAAAATAGTTGCGCGAGCGCGCGACGCGGCGGCGCAGGCACTGGCGCAGCCGCGCTTGGTCTCCCTTTGTTTCCGGCAGTTCGGACAGGCGCCGCGCCAGAGATTGAAAGAGCTCGCGGGCGGAAGCGGGCATGTCGCGGCGCAAAGAAAAATAAACGCTGGTGCCCTCCTTGCGATCGCGAACGAATCCGGCCTCCCGCAAAATCGCAAGGTTTCGGGAGACGGAGGACTGCATGGAATGAACGACTTCCTGCACTTCGCCCACGGTCAATTCCTCCTCGGATACGGCCGCCAGCACCCGCAGCCGGAGCGGGTCGGCCAGCGCTTTGAGCGTTCGGATCAGCTCCATAATTTATCGAAGTATATAGATATTTAGATAATTCGCAAGCCGGTCTCCGGTGTCATTCTGAGGCCAGGCCGAAAATCTCGCAGGCCCCATAAGATCCTTCGCGACGCGCTCAGGATGACAAATGATCCCGCCTCAAGAAGACATCCTATCTTCGCCATGATTTTTTTCTACCGGCAAGGGTGACAGGCGCGCTCGTTGCCTGTTAAATAGAAGCATGCGCGCCTGGGTATGGGACGGGCAAAAGCTTGAGGTCGATTCGCGGCACCCGGAACCGGAAGCGCGCGCGGCTCGGGCTATCGTGCGCGTTCGTCGCGCGGGCATCTGCTCCACCGATCTCCAAATCTTCAAAGGCTACATGGGATTCCGTGGAATTCCCGGCCACGAGTTTGTTGGCGAAGTCCGGGACGGGCCGAAGGAATTGACGGGCAAACGCGTCGTTGGAGAGATCAACTTTGGCTGCGGGGAGTGCGAATTCTGCAATCGCGGACTTGGCCGGCACTGCCCGAACCGAACCGTCATGGGAATCCTCGGAGCGGACGGCAGCTTCGCGGAGTTCGTGTCGGTTCCGGTTCAGAATCTGCATCTCGTGCCCGGCAGCGTGGAAGACGAAGAGGCGGTCTTTGCGGAGCCGCTGGCTGCGGCGTTCGAAATTCTGGAACAGGTCGAGCTTGATCACGGGCACGAAGCGCTCGTTATGGGAGACGGGAAGCTGGGAATCTTGTGCGCTCAGGTGGTGAAACTCAGCGGCGCCCGTGTGACAGTGCTGGGCAAGCACCGGGAGAAACTAGCCCTGGTGAAACGATATGGTGTCCGAACGATTCTTCTGAGCGACTGGAAACCGCGCCAATTCGACATCGTTGTCGAAGCGACCGGCTCCGAGTCCGGTCTCAAGCTAGCCCTCAGCGCGGTCCGTCCGCGGGGGACGCTGATTCTGAAGAGCACAATCGCCGGCGCCCACAACGTTTCGCTCGCGCCATTGGTCATCAACGAAATCACATTGATCGGCTCGCGCTGCGGACTCTTTCCACCCGCTCTCCAGGCGCTTGCGGATAGGAGCGTTTCAGTCACACCTTTAATTGAAAAGGTTTATTCGCTTACTGAAGGACTCGAGGGCATCGCCCATGCGGCGCGACCGGGATCCCGGAAAATTTTATTGCGGCCGTAGCCCGTACGCGGAAGAAGTTTAGTGGCTTACGGAATCGCAACGGGGGATCTCGTTGATCGGAGATGAGCCGGTCGTGCTGTCCCGTTGGCTTTGACAATGTGGCTATGATGCCTAATAATGTAGCCACGGAGGAAACCATGACAACTGTAGCTGTGAGGGAGCTGAAAAACAGGCTGAGCGAATACCTTCGTAGAGTGAAAGCTGGCGAGCGGGTAGTGATTACGGAAAGAGGAAGAGCCGTGGCAGTCATCTCGACCGTGCAGAACCCTGTCGATAAGGGGATTGAAGCAATGGTTCGCGAAGGTGCGGCTCGCTGGGGGGGCGGCAAGCCGCGGGGCGCAAAGCGACCACCCAAAATCAAGGGTCCTTCCGTAGCCAAAGCGGTGATTGAGGACCGGCGTTGAAACTCTACTTGGACACCAGCGCGCTCGTAAAACTTTATGTCGAGGAAGAAGGATCAGCGATGGTACGCGAAGCGGTTGCCGCTGCTGAGACAGTCGCCACGGCTATGATTGCTTACGTCGAAGCCCGGGCGGCGTTTTCCCGCAGGCGGCGCGAGCGGCGCTTATCCCGCAAAGATTATCATCAGACGGTTAGCGAACTTGAAGGCGATTGGGAACAGTACGTGGTTCTTGAAGTCACGAGAAGCGTCATTCGACGAGCGGCCGACCTCACAAATATCCATCCTCTTCGCGCTTACGACGCGATTCACTTGGCGTCAGCAACGCTACTAAAAGAGCGAGTTGAAGGACCGATCTTTTTTGCTTCATGGGATTGGACCCTTGCATCTGCAGCAAAGCGCGAGGGACTGAGCCTAGTCCCGATCAGATAGGGTGAATTTCAAAGTACACTCAATTACCCTGGAGCAGCTTCTCCAGTTGCTGCATCTCTGCCGCCGCATCCATAATGCTTTTTGTCCCTGTGCAGATGCCGGTTTGAATATCTCTGGGCTCGCTCACGACGTACACCAGATATTCCTTCCCTTGCTCGAAAGGAAAACCGCAGGCCTCGCCGGTGAGCCGCGTGATGACCACGGCAGTTTTAGACGTCGCGCCCTTCCATTGCTTTAGGATCGCAAATTTTACTCGATGACTTCCGCTGTGAGTTAGACCCATTCGATCTAGAAATGGGCGGCCGATCTCGGT
>JBOHVR010000246.1:0-8919 GCA_050735755.1 Binatia bacterium | reverse complement strand
AGCGGTAGGGCAAGCAATCCGCTCTCTGATTGGTATTCTTCACTGCCTCACCTGGCCAGGGTTTCCTGGACTAGTTTTCTGAGTGGCCC
This sequence comes from Binatia bacterium, assembly GCA_050735755.1. GTDB lineage: Bacteria > Desulfobacterota > Binatia > UBA9968 > UBA9968 > DATMAM01. Next base: position 8,830 of record JBOHVR010000246.1, on the reverse strand, counting down.
GACATCCTCATATTTTGGCAGGCTGGAGAGGAGATAGTTTCTTCCCTCTTTTGGAACTTGCTCCTCCTTATATGGGAGTATGTCCTTGGGAATATCGGTGCGAAAGGAATTCCGTCCCGTGTAATTTTGCCATAGGAGTTGCGCTTCGCGCGACAAGAACCAATTGACGTAGACTTTGACGGCGTTGGGATGAGGCGCATCTTTGAAGACGCAAAGGTGACCGGAACCTGAGCTGATCGTGTCTCCCTCCTTCTCGCTAAAGATTTGCATGACCGGCAGACCCTGTTTGCGCGCGTTCTGCGTGTTCTCAAATTTCGCCATCACGTGAATGTTGAATTTGCCCGAGCCGACCCAGTCCATCATCTGATGCTCGTTGGTGGCGAATGTAAGAGAGGTTTCCGTTAGCAGCCGCTTGATAAAGGCAGGACCCAGATCTGGACCGTAGTAAAGAAATCTCCAGCTCCCGATGTTGCCGGCAGAGTTTGGATCTGTCATGACGATCTTGCCTTTCAATTTCGGCCCGAGCAGATCCCACCATGACTGGATTTCGCCCGCCTTGAGCAAGTTCGTGTTGATCGCGCCGATTCCCGAACCGCTGTCTCCCTGAGCCATGAAGACGTGCTGTCCTTCAGGATCCGCGTAGAGGTGCTTCTTTGACCACCACTTGGTTTCATCGCGCACTTCGGGCAGCAGCAGTAACGGAGGAAGCGGCTCCAGCACCTTCGCTTTGTGATAGACCATGACCATCGTTCCTCCGCCACCGACGGAGAGGTCTACGAGATGTTTCCCGGCCCTTTTCTCGGCCATGATTTTTTTGGCCAAGTTACTGCCGGAGCCCTCGACGAAGTTTAGTTTGATCTTTGAGTAGGCCTGGGAGAATGCTTGAATCGACTTTCCTACACCTGCGCGCCCTTGGCCGTAGATCGTTAACTCTCCTTCTTTCTCTGCGGCTGCGAGGGTCTTTTCCCAAGAGACCTTCTCCGCGGTCATGGCGCCTGCAGTAAAGAAACCGAGAAAGAACAGTGTGAGAATACCAACCTTTGCCATTGCCTGTACCCCGCGATAAGTCTGCATGTTGATACCCTCCTGGAGGGAAGAATGCAAGAACTTCTGAAAAAAACTACTGTAAAATCAGTTCTTTAGATCATATATGAAAAGTTTCACTATTAATGATTTAAGCCCAAACGAACTCAAAGAAAGGCGACAATAAGAAGGAACTTACTGAAGAGTGGAAAAGCCGACGCGCTCGACGTTTTACTCGTTTTCTCGGAAGGAGCGAAGATTTGCTACAGGCAATCAGGGTTGCTTTGGCGCCATTTGGCTCCGAAATGAGTCACCCGTGGGTCGTGTACTGTCACTGTCAGTGTTTAAGCTCATATCTTCACTTGGCATTCTGGGGACAATCGTTGATGATTTAAACCGATTCTTTGATTAATCACATTCAGCTCGACCAGCGTGTTTTTCTTGGCATCGCGGATTATTCCCACCGGCTCGCCACCGCGAGCGACAACATCGATTTGCTCGCTCAAGAGCTTGCGAAACATGATGATTCCCTCATCTGACACTCCCAAGTGCTCGTGTCTCCTATCGGCAATAGGTCCTTGGGTCTCCCAGGCCATAGAATCCTGAGCGGCAACCAGGTTCATATCATATTTCCCTGCCCTGTCCTTAAGCGGCACGTATTGAAACGACGGATCTTCGTTTTCCGGAGACCGCTCCCTGGCTGACGGCACAAAATTGACGCGGAACACTTGTGTATGAGCGTCGTCCACCGGCACCCTGATTTGCAAGTCATGCCGGACGCCGTCCGCCTTCCATCTTGCGACGTGTCTCAGAATGGTCGGGAAAACCAGAGGATGCTCATCAATCATTGGAGGATCGTCCGGTTTCTTTCCTGGAGTTGTTCTTCTTTTCATAATGCCGTACTCAAACAGAAAAAAATCTCGCTTCTCCTGATAGTTTTTCATGTGGCTTCCCAAGTGTCCGGAATCGCCGTGAAGCCAATAGAGGTGCGACGGATCAACCGAATTCTCCATTGCTTGCAGCCAGTTGCAGTCAATAACAGACTCTTTAAGGATCCATCGCTTTCCATCCTCGCGCACGAGCACGTCCCAACGCGGTAGCAAAGGCGCGGGTTGGGGTCCCATATAGGCATAGAGCAAGCCGCTTAGCTTCTCCACCTTATAGGCTTTCTGGCGGACGCGGTCCTTGAAGGTGCTGTCATCAGGTTCTGCCGGTTGCTCCAAGCACTTACCGTTAATATCGTATTTCCATCCGTGGTAAGGACAACGAATACCGTCAACTTCAGTTCTGCCATAGGCAAGCGAGGCCATCCTGTGCGCGCACTGCTCACCCAAAAGGCCATACCTCCCGCTCTGATCTCTAAACACCACGAGCTTTTCCCCCAGGATCTTTACGGCCTTGATAGGCTTCTGCTCCGTGAGCTCGGCGGCCACCGCCACCGGATGCCAGTAGCGGCGCAACAGTTCACCCGCGGGCGTGCCCGGCCCCACGCGCGTCAACTTTTCGTTCTCTGCTCCCGTCAGCATTCTCTATCGACCTTTCTTGACTAGGCTGAGTGAGATTAGGACAACTCCCGAACCATAAACAATCACTGGCATGGGACTTGGTGGCGCAGCACGATATCACGTCCTTCTCGCGACGAACGCAGTATCGCCTGAACAACCTCTAAGGTCGCCCTGACCGATCTTCCATCCGTGGAAACGCGCTGATTCTGGGTCAAGGCATCGTGCAGCTGCTCTAACCAACCCGTATAGTTCCAGGTATTGATTTGAATCACGCGTCCCAGGCGAGCCGGCGTTGCCGAGGCCTGCGATGTCGGGCCTTAGCGTCCCTTCCATACCTCGCGGCGGGTGTCTGTAATCGTGGGGAAATGAATAAGCTGATTGGCCTTCATGTTGCGAACGAGCCCGATCGGATCGCGCCCCCGTTTCACCTTATCGATCTCCGACTTGAGCAGCTTTCTAAAGACCAGAACACCCTTGTCTCCAGTCGCCAGATGCTCGCGCGTGCGGTCATAAACCGGTCCGGCGGTTTCCCAGGCCATGTAATCCTGCATCCATACTTTATCCATCCGATAAACGCCGTCGACAGACTTGTGATAAGACGCGTATTCAACGGGCGGATCCTCCGCTTGATCAATGGCGGAACCGTTTCCCGACTCGATGAAATAGACCTCAAAAAACAAGGTATGGGTATCATCGACCGGCACGCGGTACTGAAGATAATGCTCCTTGCCGTGATGCTGGCGCAGCATGTTGGGAAAAACGAGAGGATGCTGATTGACGACGCCGAGCTTGCCGGTCCCGTTCCCAGCCAGACGCTTTTTCATGATTCCATGCTCGAAGACCTCGAACTCGTACTTGGCAATTTGAGCCTCTCGGTCACCGTGGACCGGCTTTCCCGTGCGCTGGCTGTGCAGATAATGGTTATGGGTCGGATCGACTGAATTCTCCATGGGCTGCAGCCAGTTGCAATCCAACTGCGGCAGCACGACAATGCGCCGCCGGCCATCGGCGCGCACCAGCACGTCGTAGCGCGGGAGCAAAGGCGCGGGCTTGGGTCCCAAATACGCGTAAAGCAAGCCCGCCATTTTCTGCACCGGATAGGCCGGTTGTCTGACACGGTCTTTGTAGGTGCTGTTTGCGGGCTCGGCGGGCTGCTCCACGCATTTTCCCGTCGGGTCGTAGAGCCAACCATGATATGGGCAGCGGATGTTATCGCCCTCGATTTTACCATAGGCGAGAGAAGCGCCGCGATGGCAGCATTGCTCCTCGACGAGACCGCAGGCGCCGTTCTCACCGCGATAAAGGACCAAATCCTCACCCAGAATGCGGATCCGCGTGATGGGTTTTTCTTTGAGCTCGGCGGCGACAGCGATCGGATGCCAGTAGCGGCGCAAGAATTCTCCCGCCGGAGTGCCTCGACCCACGCGCGTCAGCCTCTCATTTTCTTTCTTGTTCAACATAATCCTCTTGCCTCAGCGTTTTGTTACTTCCTTGTAGAGCTTTAAGATCGGATCGGCGTCCATGTATTCGGGCATGAACATGGGAATGTATTTAACTCCCTTCCTGCGCCGATAATCCACCGGAATGGCGTTTTTGGGAATGTCTTCCCGCATCGACTCCACATAGTCAAACCGGGTGTTCATAATCTCCTGATACGCTATCTGCCCCTCGCGCGAGAGAAACCAGTTAACGAATACCTTGGCCGCGTTCGGATGGGGCGCTTGTTTCATCAGCGCAATTGTCCCGTTCGGCCCGGTGTCGAGATTGGGCGGCTCCTTAAAGTTGCTGTCGTGGAACTCATCGACTGGGAGCCCCTGGCCTTTGGCCTCGGGAACCGCGTTGAGAAAGAGGCCCAGCGAAAACTTCGCCGTCGCCAGCCAATCCACGGCCTGGCGGTCCTCGCGAGTCAGTGTGATGTCCAGATTGGCAAAAAGCTGCCGTAAGAATTCAGCGCCTAATCCGGGCTTGTAATAGAGTCCGCGCCAGCCGCCGGCGGATTCATTGGGATCGACAGAGACGATTTTGCCTTTCCATCTGGGTTGAACCAGATCCCAGTAAGATTTGAACTCAGACGGATTGACTTGTTTGACGTTGTAGGAGACGCGCGTTGCGGCCGGACGGCCCCAGAAAGCGAAAATGAATTGACGCTCGGGGTCCTGGTAGTGGTGTCTTCCCTCCCACCATTTCGACTCATCGGCAACATCCGGCAAGATGAATACAGATCTGATTGATTCGAGAGCGTTGGCCTTCTTGTGCAGGACTGCGTAGGGCGAGGTGACTCCGCAGATGCAGATGTCCGCCAAGTATTTGCCCGCGCGCATCTCGCTGGTAATGCGCACGACAAAATTGGAGCCTCTTCCGCCGGTAGCGTTTACCTTGATCTCGGGGTATTTCTTCTCAAAGGCCTGAATTGCTTTCTCTAACTGACCCCCTTGCCAAAAATAGACGGAAACTTGACCTTCTTTCCGAGCCGCCTCGACGGTCTTCTCCCACTCCGATTCCCAGCCTTTTTTCGGCTCAGCGGCGTGGAGCAACGCCAGCGAGGAGAGAGAGATAGCCAAACTGATTGTTGCGAACCTGAATCCGATAGACAACTTCATAAGCTCTTTTCCACCGTGTTTCCAACTATAGAATCAAGTTAAACCTTGCTCTCTGGCTGACGCCGCGGCAAATCACTTACTTCTTTTCCTGGCGAAGCATTGACTCATAACCCAGGCTTTCCATGACTTCAACGACCGGGCGCCCCTTGCGGATCTCCGCGGCCATCCGCGCCTCCTGCCCGGCAATCGTTTCGGCTTCCGTGATCACCTCCCGTGCTTTTTCCTGTGGAATGATAACGACGCCGCTGCCGTCCGCGATCACGAAATCGCCGGGATGAACCTGGGCTCCGCCGCACTGAATCTCGACGTTGAAAGAATCCTGCATGATGCGCCCCCGCGCTGTCACCGGCACGATCGCGCGCGCGTAGACTGGGAACCCCACGTCCCGGCTCTCGTCCACGTCGCGGCAAGCGCCATCGATCACGACGCCACCCAAGCCTTTCATTTTTGAAGCCAGCGAAAGGAGTCCGCCCCAGGCCGATACATCGGGCCTCCCGCCGCTATCGACGACAATCACATCGCCTGCGCTGGCGGCCTCAATTGCCGGGGTGCCCAAATGATGCTTGGATTTCTGCAGGCCCGCGGGCTTGATCTTCACCGTCACGGCCCGCCCGGCGATGCGCGGGCACGACCATACCGGCCGAATCCCAATGGTTGCGCCCTTAAGTTGGAGACGGTCGAGAGCGTCCGAGACGGCGCAGGTATCGAGTTGGCTAAGGCGAGATAGCAGATCGTCAGACATTATTTCTTACTCCTTTGCGCGGTGTTCTTTTGAAACTGTAACAATGCAATCTTAACGAAAATGGCCAGGGAGTGACAAGTGAACCCTATCGGGCGTGACCCGCGCCTAGAAGGGAGGGTCAACAAACAGCGGCACGATCTTCCTGTCTTTGGCACGCACCAATCCGCGGTCGGTAATGCGCAGGGAGGGAAGCGTCACAAAAGTCAAAAAGGCAAGCGCGAAAATGGGCTTGTCAAAAGGACACCCTAGGTCGCGCAGTAAACGATGCAAGCGCGCCATTCTTTTCCCGCTCTCTTGCCACGATGCCAAACAAAAGAGTCCGCCCACCGGCAATTCAAACTTGTCGAGAACCTGGCCACGCTCCGCAATGATGATCCCGCCGCCGGACTCGATCAGTGCGTTGGCGCAAAGCGCCATGTCGTCGTCGCTGCTGCCGGCAATGAGCAAAGTGTTTTCGTCCAAGTTGACCGTGGTTCCCACTGCGCCGACCCGCGCGCCGAACCCTTTGAGAAACCCCAAAGCGATTCTCCCGCTGCGATCGTGCCGGTCAAAGACTGCCACTTTCAACAAGTCCGCGCCTCGGTCCGCTTTCAGACAGCCGTGCTCCGGTTGTGTCTCGATTATCTCTTCGAGCGTGATGGTCTGGTTCAAAAGCTGCATCACGCGAACCCTAGCGGACTCTTTTTCGCAAGGAATACGAAACAGGTCTGCAGTGATATCCGGGCTGAGTTGCAGCGCATGGAATGTGTCCTGAGGGAATGTGATCGGCTTGCCCAAGAACGAGCTTCGTCCGTTCTCGGCGACGACCTTGCCACCGACTAGGGTCGAGCGCACATGAACGTCGCGCAGATCCTCAAACAAAACAAGATCGGCGTGCCGGCCCGGAGCAATGCCGCCGATTTCTTGGTCGAGTCCGCAGTAGGTCGCGGGATTGAGCGTTACCGCCTGGATCGCATGGATAGGATTGAGCCCAATCTGGATGGCGCGGCGAACGACATAATCCATATGGCCGCGCTCGGCCACGTCCTCGGGCGCCATGCTGTCAGTGACCAAAATAAGACGTTGGGTGCTGAGCTGCTGCTCGATAAACGGCTTCAGCGTGGCCTCTAAATCCTGTCGGATCGTTCCTTCCCTGAGCATCACCCAATAGCCGAGACGCAGCCGTTCGATGGCGTCCTCAGGGCGGATTGGCTCGTGACACGAGGAGACACCCGCCGCAGCAACCGCCGCCAGCTTGATATCGCGAGCCCCCGCGGTGTGACCATGCACGATCTTGCCCCGCGCTTGTGCTAGCTCGATCCTCTCCAAGATTTCCGCGTCTGCCTGAGTGAGCCGCAACCACGAAACCACTTCCCCCAGGCCCAAAATATCAGGCTCCTCCAAAGCCGCAGCAACTTCGGCCTGAGTGAAGCCGCGTGCATTGCAGACCAGCGGGTCCTGCGGCGCGCACATCGAGACGAGCGTGAAGACCCGAAGTGGATGGGCCCGGACTTCATCAAGAAACAGTCTTAGACCCCTATCACCGAAGACGCTTCCCAGCTCGTCACACGACGCCATCAATGCCGTCGTGCCGTGCGGAAGATAAGACTGGAGATATTCAAACGGCCGGCAGAAATGGCCGATGTGCGTGTGCCCATCGATAAATCCCGGCGCAACGAAGGTGCCTTTCGCCTCCAGGATTTCCGTCTCCGGCCCGCGCGTGTGCTCGGCGCTCGGCCCAACATAGCAGATGCGCCCATCAAGAATAGTGATTTCCGCTTTGTCGAGTATTTCCCCCGAATACACATTGATGAGTCGGGCATTGGTAACGATGAGGTCTGCTTTGATCTCACCCTGAGCGCCACGGATTAGCCGGAGAATCTGTCCTTTGGTTTTCGCGCGCACGATCACTCCTCTAGCATATTCAATCGTTACAGCCAAAGAAGCGTTCATTCGTTCCGCCACGTTCGGCCTTTCAATTGAATTGAAATGCAGGCCCTTCGAGTTTATATTCGAAGAACTCCCAAATTTTGGGCAAGTATTGCCGCTGAGAGATTTTCGCGCTCAATCGCCGCTCCTGTCGACTGCGTCCAATGATGAGGCAAGGAAGTGCGGCGGTTTCTTCATGACGCGGCCAGGATCGTATCTAACGCACCCGAGATGAACGAAGACGACTCCTCTCCTCAAGCCACCCACGCCAGTGGACCATTTGCAGCTCTGCGGTTTCGTGATTTTCGTCTGTTCTGGATTGGTTATTTCATTTCGCACATCGGCGACTCAATGCAGCAGACGGCAGTGAGTTGGCTTTTGTATGACATGACCAAGTCACCGCTCCAGCTTGGTCTCAACGGCGCTTTCCGAGCCGTACCCATGATCGTGCTGGGTTTGTTCGGCGGAACCATGGCAGACCGCTTTGATCGGCGAAAACTTTTGCTCATCACGCAAACGATCCTCATGGCTTTGGCACTCATCCTTGGGGTCTTAGACCAGACGGGGAGTATCGCCGTATGGCACATTTATGGCTTGACTCTAATAACCGCAATCGTGAGAAGTCTGGATGCCCCAGCGCGACAAGCGCTCGTTCCTTCTTTAGTGCCGCGCTTCGTTCTGCCCAACGCAATTGCCCTGAACTCATTGCTTTGGAAAGGAACGATTCTGCTAGGCCCGTCGCTTGCCGGTATTGCGATTAGCACGATAGGAACCGACGGGGCATTCTATGCCAATGCTTTGAGCTTTATCGCCGTGGTGGCGGCGCTCTTTTTTATGAGAACTTCTTCGTCCGGTAAGCTCCATACCGGCAGTTTCCTGCGCGATCTGCGCTATGGCCTGTCATGGGTTCTAGCGCAAAGGATGATCCTTGCGATCATGTTAATGGAAGCTTTCTCGTCTGTTTTCGGCCTCGATTCGGCCATGCTTACTATTTTCACCCAGGATATTCTCCACGCCGGCGCCGCTGGTTTGGGTTTCCTCCAGTCCGCCCG
>JBOHVR010000245.1:0-7912 GCA_050735755.1 Binatia bacterium | reverse complement strand
GAGAAGAAAAGAATTTCTTCGCGGCCTTCGTGTCCTTCGTGGTGAGGCCGTATTTTCTCATTGATTCGGCAACTTACGACCCGGATGCCTGAAAATTTGCGCGGATGGAGAAAACTTAAAAGCATAGCCGTACAGAGACGTATCGAGGACGGTCTCGTCCGGTTCCCTATGTCACGATGAATAAGGCGAGTTAGGTCTTATCTTATGGTTGGCGTGAAATTCGACGGGGTCACCAAGGTTCTCGGGCAGGTCAAAGCTGTTGATCGCCTCACTTTGGTGATTGAACCCGGCGAGCTGTTCTTTCTCCTCGGGCCATCCGGCTGTGGCAAAACGACGGCGCTGCGTTTGGTCGCCGGGTTTTATATTCCCGACGAAGGACGGATTTTGTTTGATGAGCGCGACCAGAGCCGGGTCCCGCCGCACAAGCGCAACACCGGAATGGTCTTTCAAAATTATGCGCTGTGGCCCCATATGGATGTTTGGAACAACGTCGCGTATGGCCTCAAGATGCGCCATGTCTCAGAGAGCGAGAAGCAGGGTCGAGTCGCGCGCGCCCTCGAGACGGTCCAGATGCAGAGCTACGCGAACCGTTTGCCCAATCAGCTTTCCGGCGGCCAGCAGCAACGCGTTGCGCTCGCACGCGCCCTGGTCGTCGAGCCGGATGTCATCTTGCTCGACGAGCCGCTGTCCAACTTGGACGCGAAGCTCCGGCTGGAGATGCGCGCGCAGATCAAAGAGATACACCGCAAGATCAAGCGTACGATGATTTACGTCACGCATGATCAAGCCGAGGCCCTCTCCATGGCCGATCGCATCGCCGTTATACGGCGAGGTCGAATCGTCCAGGTGGGAACGCCGCGCCAGCTCTACGCGCGCCCGGAATCGGCTTTTGTCGCGGAATTCATCGGCGGAACGAATTTGTTGCCGGGCACGTGCGAAGAAGTGGGCGATGTTGTGACGGTCAAAACTCAGGCGGGGACCTTGAATGCCGTGAACGGTGGAAAAAGGACGGGACGGGGCGACAGGGTCGTTTGCTCGGTGCGGCCGGAAGCGGTGCGAGTGCGCGCCGCCGGGGAGTCGAGAGACATCACGGAGTCCGCGCGGACCAATCAGCTAGTCGGCGAAGTGCAAAGCATTATGTACCTCGGCTACAGCGAAGAGTACTCCTTGCGTCTTGGGGATGGCGTCTTGGTACGCGCAATCGAGCATAACCCGACCACGAGAGAGGCTCAGGTTGGAGATCAGGTTGTGCTGCAAGTCGATGCGCGAGATGTAATCGTGCTGCCGCAGGAGAAGCCGGATGAATAGCTGGTTACAGCGCTACGATTTGAGTCCCGCCAATGCGGCGGTCCTTGTCCTTCTCTGGTGTTTTTTCGCTGCCTTCATGTTGTATCCGCTCGGCTATGTTTTCTCCGGCGCTTTTTTCACTGCCGGAGGTTTTTCTCTGATCTTTTTTAAGCTCATGCTGTCCAGCCCGAACTATACGGTCATTCTGGCCAACAGCATCAATCTGGGATTGGCCGTGACGCTGTTGACGACCTTGCTCAGCCTGCCTTTGGCCTTGCTGCTCGTGCGCTACGATTTTCCCGGCAAGGGACTATTGAACGGTCTCATTTTGATTCCCCTGGTGCTGCCGCCTTTCGTGGGGGCTATTGGCATGCGGCAGTTACTGGCCCGGTTTGGCTCGATCAATCTGCTGCTGCTCGAGATGGGTGTCATCGCCCAGCCGATCGACTGGTTGGGCGGCGGCTTTTGGGGCGTGGTGGTGCTCGAAGTGCTGCATCTCTATCCGATCATGTATTTGAATCTCGCGGCGGCGCTGGCGAATGTCGATCCCAACCTGGAGGAAGCCGCGAAGAACATGGGCGCGAGCGGGTTCAAACTTTTTCGCACGGTTACCTTTCCTTTGATGCTGCCGGGGTATTTCGCCGGGGCGATCATCGTCTTCATCTGGGCGTTCACCGACCTCGGCACCCCGCTCGTGTTTGAATATCGCGAATTGATCGCAGTCCAGATCTTCAATATGGTGACCGACCTGCATCAAAATCCCATGGGCTATGCCTTCGTCGTCGCGGTCATCGTTCTCACGCTGTTTTTCTTTTACATCTCGAAACGCCTGCTCGGCAGCACGCGTTACGAGATGATGGGGCGCGGCCATGTGACTTCGGGAGTGCGGTCCGCTTCGCCGTCATTAACCCTATTGATTTACGCCGTTGTCTTGGGCATTTCAGCGGTCGCCTTGATCCCACATCTGGGAGTTCTTCTAACATCCATAACGAGCCGGTGGTTTTTGACTGTCCTCCCAAGTGAATACACCTTCAAGTTCTATCAAGCCGTATTTATCCACGACCTTACGCTCCTCAGCATAAAGAACAGCCTTTTACTGAGCAGTCTGAGCACGGTTATCGACATCGTTCTTGGAGTTACCATCGCCTACCTTTTGGCGCGCAAGCGGGTGCCGGGCCGGAATGTGCTCGACGCCCTTGCCATGCTTCCGCTGGCGCTGCCGGGTCTGGTCGTTGCCTTCGGTTATGTGGCGGCGTTCTCGGCGACGCCGCTTGACGCGCGCATCAATCCAGTCCCGCTGCTCGTTATTGCCTACGCCGTGCGCCGCTTGCCGTATATGGTGCGCGCGGCGTATGCGGGCTTTCAGCAGAGTAGCGTCGCCCTGGAGGAGGCGGCGATGAACCTCGGCGCCAGCCCGTTGAGAGCTCTTTTCCAGATCACCTTTCCGCTGGTATTCGCCAACCTTGTTGCCGGGGCGGTTCTAGCATTCTCATTCGCCATGCTGGAGGTAAGCGACAGCCTCATTCTGGCGCTGAAAGAGCAGAATTACCCGATCACCAAGGCCATCTATGCTCTTCTGGGGCGAATCGCAGACGGCCCCTATATCGCCAGCGCGATGGGCATGCTCGGTCTGTTGCTTTTGGCCGGGAGTCTTTTTATCGCCGGCCGGTTTTTTGGCAGGCGCATGGGCGAGCTTTTTCGGGCGTAAGTTTTACCGACCAAGCCGAAGAAGGCGCGCGGCGTTGCCACCGAGAATTTTGGCGCGCTCGTCAGGTCTCAGGGTTTGGAGTCGCCTGAGCGCTTCAACCGCGGGCTCCACCCCGATAAACCTTTAGGGGGTGACGACTTTGAGATAAATTCTCATCAATGTTTTTTCTACCCCGTCAACTTGCTGAAGTAGAAAGGTCAGATCCAACATTTCCTAGCCGGATGTGGGTAATCCGTCCGTGATGTCTACCCATGGCGCCTTTGAACCGACATAAATGTGCCGAGAGGGCTTAACACCAGGGTCCGTATCCAGAGTTCCCAAACGAAGGCGGAGACTCTCCGGCCTGGCATCGTGGCGCTTCAGGATCGGCGAACCGCACCGCCCGCAGAAGCACCGCTTAACTCCAGGCGAAGATTCCCACTCCTTGAGCAGTTCAGCGCCCGCGACAAAACGAAAGGAAGCTGCCGGAACCGAGGCGTTGCTGGCGAACGCCGCCCCCGAAGCCTTACGGCAGCGGCTGCAATGGCAGTTGCTTACAGGCCCGAGCCCGGCATCGATTTCATACTGAATGCCGCCACAAAGACATGAACCTTTTAGCATGGGGGTCCTCCCTTGAGAATGCGCGATCCCTGTTCCGTCTGGTTCCCTATTGCTGTCCCTAGCCGCTCACTTAGTCAATAGCGGCATCAGCTCTCGGGCGTCCGAGAGTTTGTCTACGTCCCAGAGCGCGCGTTGAGCCTTTTCGGCTTTTTCCGCCCCAAGCACCGCCGCGGCGAGTCCCTTGAACTTCTCCTGGACCATGGTGTCGCTCTGGGGATTCTCCGGCGTCCCCGTAGGATAAGGAATGGTCTCTGTGTAAGTCGTGCCATCGTTCAATTCGAGAGTCACGACGGCGGCGCGCCTGGATAAGGCCGGATCCTCGCTGATATCGATACGGTTCCGAAGAGCTTCGACGGCAGGGTCAGTGGCGCGAGCGTCCGTGAACTGGGCCGGAAGCGCCTGCCCATCGATCAACGCAACGGCCATCGAGTGGTAGTAGCAGAACTTCGACTCGAGGCCGGTCCTCGGATGGCGCCGCCGCACGAGCGCCGGCGCAATCTGGCGCACGCTTCCCTGCATATGCTTCACGGTCTCCGGAGACACGCCGCTCTTTTTCCTCAGGGCAAGCACCGCGTCGAGGAACCCGTGGTTCGCCTGCCCGCACGCATAGGGCTTCAGCCCGTTTGCTGGCAACTCCCAGTGCCTGCCGAGATCTTTGGTGGCCTCGGTAATGTCGTGGCCCGTAGCCATCACGCCGACCAGACCGCGCGCTCCTTCGAATATGCCGTCAGTCGCAGTGAAGCCGCGCTGGGCAAGCATCGCCGCGACCATTCCGTTCTGGGCGGCTTTACCGGCATGGAAGGGCTTGCACATCGAGCCAAACACCTCTCGTACACCGCAGGCCTGCGTGCCCGCGATGGCGAGCGCGTAGACCATCTGGTCCGGGGTCAGCCGCAGTAAACGGCCTGCCGCGGCTGCGGCGCCGAGCACGCCACATGTGTTGGTGATGTGCCAATGCTCCGCCCCTTCCCTGAAGTGCGCTGCGATCACCAAACCGATGCGACACGCAACCTCGACCCCGAGGGCGAATGCCGCCAGCAGATCTTTCCCGTTTACCGTGCGCTGCTCGCTGATCGCCAGCGCAGCGGGCAGGATCGGCGAACTGGGGTGGATCACGGTCGTGTGGGTGTCGTCGTAGTCCTCGAGATGCCCCAAGAAACCGTTCGCCAGAGCCGCGTTCTGCGCCGAGGTTCTGAACCCCTTGCCGATCACGGTCGCGGCGGCGGCACAGCCGTCGGCGCGGAATAGGTCGAGCAAGATGTCGATGGCCGGGTCGAGTGTGGCGTACAGCGCCACTCCCGAGTAGTTCATCAGGCAGCGCTTCGCCAGGTGCATGACGTCGGACGGGATGTTTTCCGTCGGGAAATCCACTACGAATTTTGCAAGTGTCGTCTCAGTCTGTCCCATGCTGATCCTCCAATTTGGTTTTAGGTTGATTTAACGTCTCAGAAATTGGTCAATTAACTTTAACGTCATTCCGGCCGCGCGAGCGGTAGCACGCGAGAGCCGGAATCCAGGGAACACAAAACGAGCCTGGATTCCCTCTTCCGCGGGAATAACGAAACGGCGGCCGGAAATTTTTTAAAGGCCCCTTTGATATAGGACACTACCACATTACTGGCGACGCTCGACGGGGTCAGCACTTCTACGGCTCGCCGTAGAACCTCACGGGGTTTTCCCAAAACAGCTTGCGCCGCAGCTGGTCGCTAAGAGTCCAGCCGAGGAAATGGTCGACAGAGTTCGGGAAGCGGCATTCGAAGTGCGGGTAGTCGGAGGCATACATCAATACCTCCAGCCCGAAGAAATCGATTACCATCTCGATCATGTCCTGGCCTTCGGACATCTCGATGCTCGAGAAGAACCTGCCGCCGGTCATGTATTCGCTGATCTTATGCTCCAGCTCGGGGACGCTTCCCAAGACGTACTCGGCCTGGTCATCGAGGCGACGGCTCCAGAATGGGAGCCAACCACAGCCGCTTTCCAGGATCCCGAAGCGCAGTGACTTGTAGCGGTCCATGATGCCGGCGCCGATGAACGATCCGATCGCGCGCATCGCTCCCCAAGGGTGAGCTGCGGAGCGCGCAAGAAACGCGTTCTCCCACAAGTCAAGATAGCCGGGGAAGTAGGGCGGCCCGGCATAGTGGCTGTGATACACCACTGCGAGGCCGAGATCGTCGCACGCTTTCCAAACCGGCTCCATGTTCGGGTGGTCAAGAGGAATGTCGTTTCGCGACTGCGGCAGAATTCCGACCATCCAACGCTCTTTGCCCCAGCGCCTGATTTCCTCGACGCACTCTTCGACTGCCGTCAGAAGGACGACCGGCGCCGCTTTTATGCGGTGAGGGGCTTTGCCGCAAAAGTCATTCAGATAGCGGTTGTAGGCACGCATGAAGCCGACATCGAGCTCGTGGTCGTTCAGCGGGCCTGTGGCGGACGCTCCTCCTATGAGGAACTGGACGTCCACTCCCTCTTCGTCCATATCGTGGAGCCGCGCGCCGGCGTCGTCGTCGATGGCTCCCTTGGTCGCATGACGGGTTCCCATGTACTTCGACCGTGGTCTGAAGTCTCCCGGCTCCGGCGCCCCCTTGCCTAAGAGGCGCGAGTAAGCGACGCGCTCTCCAAGCGCGTACGAATGGCGCCCCACGACCATCCCCTCAACGTCGCGGCGGTTCTCCCGTTTGTAGGGCTCGAGTTCGGGCAAGCGTCGCCGCAAGTTTGGATCGTAGTACGGCTCGAGCGTCTCGAGTGAAGGCCGGATATGCGTGTCGGTGTCAAAAATTCTGAAGCCGTTTTTCATGCTGGTATTTCCTTATTCGCTGCAAGATTGTTCGCGATGCTTCGACTAAGCCTGTCCTGAGGAGGCCGAAGGGCTCAGCATGAACGGGAAACAAAATTCATCCGATTGTTCTCCTCCGTTCGCACTGAGCTTGTTGAAGTGCGAGTGCGCTACCTGTTGCTTGAATCATCTGGTTACAGTGTCACGGGCGTGTGGTTTTTGAGAAAACTCTTTATTCGCGCCACCGCCGGCGGGACCAAGTCCGACGGATGTCGCCAGTGCTCGATGAGCTCTGAATTTGCTGCCAGGGCAGCAATCTCGTTTCCGATCACCCGCGGGTGGTCCAGGTTGTTGCCCGGCATAACCAGCATGGGCGTCTGGCAAGCCCCGACGAATTCCCGCGTTACGCTGAACACAAAGTCGTTTGCAGCGAACATGCGCTTACCGAAAGCTTCCACTGACTCCGGGTCAAGTTCAGGCCGCTTCTCGGGAAGTGCCTTGGCCCATCGGCCATACAGGTTCTTCGCCAGAACATCCCGGTTCTCATCCGAGATGCCTATCGGCTGCTCAATTACCGCGGCGACGACGCGCTTCGGCGCATGTTGTATCAACCTCAGCGCATACGAACAGCCGATGCAGCACCCAAGCACATGGAAGCGGTCAATGCCCAGGTGATTCATTAGCCCGAGCTGGTCCTGCGCATAGCTGCCCCACGGATCTTCTGGCTCCAGCGGACCTTTGGATCTACCGGCGTTGCGCTGGTCCATGGCGATGACCCAGTATTCGCGCGAGAAGATTTCCATGGGATTGAACGCCGAGCGATTCCAGAAGCCGATGACCGAGTTCATTCCTCCCGGCGCGATCAGCAACAGCGGAAACCCGGAGCCGTAGGTCTCGTAATAGATGGAAATCTCCCCACGCTCCCAAACTGACATTGCTAGTCCCTCCTTTGCGTGCTTTTTAGCCGCGCCTCATTTACTGCAAGAGAATATCTGACTAACGGGCTATTGTGTCAAGGTGAGGTTGGGTTTCAGAGAGACCTATCAAAACGAATGTCGGGAATGAATAAAGCCACACGGCCGTGAGCAGCGCGCGGAATCTTCGCCGCGGTCCTGTCATGATCGCCTCTTCCGATCACGGCATCCGGGGCATCAGCTCTTGGGAAATAAGCTCCATGGTTCTGCGCACGTCTGCCATGGGCGCGCCGCCGAAGTTGACCATGCAGATCACGTGTGTGACGCCGATCGCTTCATAGTCTCGAAAGATCTCTGCCGCTCGCTCGGGAGAAGAGAAAACCGCCAACCTTTCCTTGTTCACGTTATCGAAATCGGGAATCTTACTTCCCGGCCGCCGATATTCTTGGTGAAATAGCAGCGTGCGCTCGAAGTAGGGCCGCGCCAGCTTAACCGCGTGTTGCTTGCTCGGATGAAGATAAACGTGCAAGGCGACGATGATATCGGGCTTTGCTTTATGACCCGCGCGAATGTAGGACTCTGTGAATAAAATCATTTTTTTCCTTGACGCCGAGTATCGTGTTGGAC
>JBOHVR010000244.1:0-4300 GCA_050735755.1 Binatia bacterium | reverse complement strand
GAACAAGGCTCTTTACTTCCCCCTTTGAAAAAAGGGAAGCTGTGAAAAAATTGAAGCCAGGCGTAGGGTGGGTGGAGCCCTTCGACTTTGCTCAGGACCGGCTCCGCGATACCCACCGTCTGGAATTACGCTCCGTGATGGGTATCGGCGCACAGCGCCTCAACCCACCCTACAAGAGATTGGATTCTTTCACACCTTCAGGGGGAAAGAGGGGGATTTGCGAAATCTTCAAACCGACAAACGGACAAAAAGGTTAAATCCACAAGTACAAGGAGGACCCAATGGGAACCACTTTGATTGAAAACATAGGAACCGTTGTGAGCGGCGACTTAAAGCAGCCGATCTTGAACGCGGAGAGTTTGTTCATTGCTGATGGCGTGGTGAAAGAGATCAATACCCGCCCCAAGGCCGATTTGAAGATTGACGCCCGCGGCTGCTCGGTCTTCCCCGGTCTCATCGATGCGCACCACCACCCGTATTTCGGCGATTTTCATCCGGTGGTAAACGCCGTTGGTTACACCGACCGCTATATGGAATCGGGCACGACGGGACTGGTTTCCTGCGGTCCATATGCGCTTCCCGGCCATCCCCTGGGTCCAAAGGCAGGTGTGGCGCTAGGCATTCTGAGCGCCCAATCGTTTATGAAAGTTCGCCCCTCGGGCATCAAGGTTTACGGCGAATGCATGATTGTCGAGCCGGGGATGAACGAGGAAGATTTCGCTGAGGCCGCCAAGGGTGGAGTTAGGAGAATAAAATTTCTCCTGCCGGTGCCGACCGCAGAAATGGCGCGCAACTATGTGAAATGGGCACGCCAACACGGAATGAAGGTTCTTACCCATTGCGGCGGTCGTAAGCTTGTCGGCGAAGCCGAATCGATCGGCCAGGCGTTGCAGATCATATCGCCGGATGTGGCAGCGCATCTAAACGGCGGACCGACGCCGCCTTCATGGGAAGATGCTGAATGGCTGTTGGAGAAAACCTCCTGCTCTACGGACGTTGTGCTTGGAGGCAATCTCATGCTCGCCGTAAAAATCGTAAAAAAACTCATGTCCAAGGGGCAACTGGATCGGCTGATGGTCGGCACGGACTCGCCGACACCCGGCGGCACGGCCTCAGGCGGAGTAGCGAAGTTCATGTCGTTTCTCGCCTCCATGACCGACCTTACGCCCGAGCAGGCGGTCTGCCTGTCAACCGGGACTACCGCTCGAGTCCATGGTCTCGCGACCGGTTTCGTAAAGGTCGGCATGCCCGCAGACCTTCTGATAACGAGCGCAAAGGACGGCACCGCAGCGCCCGATGCGTTGGCCGAAATCAAGGACGGCAATGCGCCGGCGGTATGCGCGGTCATGGTCGATGGCGAGGTGCTGCATCCCGCGGCGCACGTTCCGAGCGGCCGCTACGTGGGCCGGTCTAATCCCAAGCAGCGGCCGGTGATTCCGGGAAGATAACAATGGCCAGGTTACGATGAGAACGAAGACAGGAAGGAGCGCAGCATGAGACCAGTGTCTTATGGGTTTATGGTGTTCAGTAATCTTTCGGTGCCGAAAGTCGTGGAGCAAGTGAAAGTTGGTGAAGAAGTCGGTTTCGACAGCGCATGGTTGTTGGACTCGCAGCTCGTGGGCCGGGAGGTCTTCGTTGCGCTCGCAGCGAGCGCGCTGGCGACTTCGCGCATACGACTTGGACCGGGTGTCACCCATACTGCGACGCGCCATCCCAGTGTCATCGCCAGCGGATTTGCCAGCCTGGCGGAAGTAGCTCCCGGGAGGATGAACTTGGCCATTGGTTATGGCGACAGTGCTATCCGCGGCTTGGGAGGGAAACCGGTAAAACTCGCGCAGTATCGGGAAGACTTCGAACTGATCCGTAGCCTGCTGGCGGGGAAAAAAGTCCCTTACAGAACTCGCGAAATCAAGCTCGCGTGGTCCGATCCGCAACTCACCCGCCAGATCCCTTTATACTCAGTGCCAGGCGGGCCCAAAGGGATGGAGCTAGCCGGAGAGTTGGGCGAAGGAGCAGTGCTTCTCTGCCGAGAGCATGAGCTCAAAGAAAACCTGCAGCACCTGGCGGACGGTGCGAAGCGAGCGGGTAAGGCTCTGAAAGACCTCGATATTATCTGGTGGGTCACCACTTGCATCAACGACGACTGGGACAAAGTGAGGGAATACCTGGCGCCGCGAGTGGCGAGCAATCTCCGTCACTCGTATTATGACTACAAGCGCGGCATCGTGCGCGAGGACGAGCTGCCAGCTCCGCTGGAGCTCACGCGTCGCATCGCGGAGGAATACAACTTTCTCGAGCACGCGACCGCCGGAGCCGAGCACGGGAAGCTTTTGGATAGTTTGCCGGATGACGTTTTCAAGCGTGGCCTGTTGGCGGGTTCGCCGCGCGAGGCGGGCGCAATTATCCGGCGCGTGGTCGACAGCTATCCCGAGATCCGCCAGGTGGTGCTGCACATTCCCGTGGGCACGCCGCGGCTAAGTCTCATCGATATCCTGCGGACCTTTGCGAAAGATGTGAAGCCGCTTTTAACGTAAAAATTCACAGGCGGGCTTCGTCACCCGGCGGGGAGGCTGGCCGATGGGAGGCATCTATGTAAGTGTTTTTCAGTCCTCGAATACGGACAACGGCATCGAAGGTATACATGAATCAGAATCTCAGCGTTCATAGGCAACTTTACCATCGACCATAGTGAGATCGACACGGAGCTGGCGTACGTTTGCTGGCGCTGCTTCCTCCAAGTCACCGGAAAGGACGACAAGGTCGGCGAGTTTTCCTACCTCTAGTGATCCTTTGAGTTGCTCCTCACCGCAGGCGCAGGCGCCGTTATAGGTATAGATCCTTAGCGCGTCAGCGAGGCCTACTGTTTGTTCCTCGTTCAACGGCGTTCCTTCCGGCTCCAGCCGATGCGTCAGCAAGCAGTCCAGTCCTACCAATGGATCTGCGGTCGTCACAGGGGCGTCTGATCCCCCAGAGATCACGATACCGGCCTGCAGCGCGTCCCGAAATGGAAACCCCTGCCGCGCCCGCGAGGCGCCCCATGCGTCCAGCGTAGAGCGGCGGCCGTAGGCTTGAAGCAGAGGCGGTTGGGTATTCCAGATCACACCAAGTTCGGCGCAACGCTGAATCAAATCCGGATTCCAGAGGTAAGCGTGTTCGAGCCTGTGGCGATGTGACCTAAGCTGACCTGGTTCAGCCACGTTCACTGCTTCAGCTAGCGCGTCGAGAGAAACTTGAATGCCACGATCACCCATCGCAACGAGCGCGAGTTGCCAGCCCCCATCGTGGCCTTTGCGGCAGAACTCGACAAGCTGCTCGGGGGTCACCCGCAGCATGCCGGTGAAGCTTGCGTCTGGATCGTCTGCGTAAGGCTCCAAGAGCGCAGCGGTGCGGCCCAAACCGGTGCCGTCAATCCCGATACACAGCGCTCCCACTCGCAGCCAGGCGTCTCCAAACCCCGTGTGCATACCCGCATCGAACAGATGGCCTCCAGGCCCACTCTCGTCCCAGAAGTCGAGGTAAACCGGATACGTTACCAGATTGACGCGCAGGCTAAGATTCCCACTCGCCCGCAGCGTTTGCCATGCCTGGAGCTGGTCGGGCGCGCGGTAGGCGGCTTCGACCGCGGTCGTGATTCCAAGCGCGTTCATGCGCTGGCACACCTTCGAGTAGCGGCTGAGGCGCTCGTCCTGGGTGATGTTCGGCAGCAACGGTTCCACGTATCGACGCGCATTATTCCAGAGGACGCCCGTGGGATTGCCGTGCTCGTCGCGATGAATGCGGCCGCCAGCAGGATCCGGGGTAGCCGGGCCGATCGTCGTTAGGCGCAGTGCGGTGCTGTTGAAGGTCCATGCCATGCCCGACGCGTGCACAAGGCCAACCGGATGCGCGGTGGTCGCCTTGTCCAAGTCCCGACGCGCGGGATGTCGTTGTTCCAGTAGCCGGTCCTGTTGGTATCGGCTACCAAGGATCCACTGGCCAGGCGGCGAGAGAGCGCCGCGCGACCGCACGGCCGCGACGATATCAGCGATGGAATGCGCGGCGCTGCAGTCGATCCAATCAAGTTGCCGGGCAATGTTTTCGAGGTGAATGTGATTGTCGATAAAACCCGGAACCAGCGATCGCCCGCGCAGGTCTATCACTTGCGTCCGCGTCCCGATGCACCCTTCGACCGCCTCATCCGAACCGACGGCGACTATGCGGTTACCGGATACCGCCAGCGCCTGGACTATGTCGTTGCGCGCGTTGACTGTGTGCACCCTCCCGTGAAGAAAAACCACATCAACGGGCGACATTACAAGCC
>JBOHVR010000243.1:0-2887 GCA_050735755.1 Binatia bacterium | reverse complement strand
GTCCAGGAGATGCAAAACTCGCTCTTCCGCACCGGCTATTCCACCATCATCCGCGAGTCCCAGGACGCCAGTTGCGCGCTGCTCAATTGCCGGGGCGAAGTGGTCGCCCAGCACGTCGTGCTCCCGCTGCACATGGGCGCCTTTCCCGCCTGCGCCGAGGGATTGCTGGCAAGTTATCCGCCGCCGGAGATCCACGAAGGCGACGCGTTCATCACCAACCATCCCTATCTGGGGGGCAGCCCGCACGCGCCCGACATGGCCGTGCTCACGCCGATTTTCTATCGCGGGGAGTGGGCCGGTTTTGCCGCCAGCATGGCCCACAAAAGCGATATCGGCGGGCCGGTGCCGGGAAGCTGCTGGAGCCAGGCGCGCGAGATCTATCAAGAAGGTTTGCACCTGCCGCCCATCAAATATATTTCCGGCAACCAACCCAATAAGGACATTGAAACGATCATCGGCGCCAACAGCCGCACCCCGGAGCTTGTCGTCGGCGATATGAGAGGACAGGTGGGCGCCGATCGTCTTGGCGAAAAGCGTTTCCAGGATTTGATGGACAAGTATGGCAAGGAGACGATCCTCGACTCCTACGCGCCGCTTTTCGATTTGACCGAGCGCAGAGTCCGGGGCGAGATCGCCACCTGGCGCGACGGCGCCGGCGAGGGGGAAAGATTCGTCGATAGCGACGGCATCGAGCATAACAAGCCGGTTCGCATTCACGCGCGCGTCGAGAAAACAGGCAGCGATCTCCTGTTCGACTTCACCGGCAGCGCTGATCAAACCAAAGGGCCGGCGAACATTCGCCCCACGGTGGTCCGGGCCGCCTGTGCCTATTGCCTCACGGCCCTGGTCGATCCCGCGTTGGCTATCAATCAAGGTCTGGCCCGCGTGATCCAAATGAGGTTCCGCGACGGCAGCGTTTTGAATCCGCGCTTTCCCGCGCCGGTCAATACCTACAATCCTACCGTGCACGCTCTCGTGGAGGCATTGTTTGAAGCTTTCAGCTCTCTCACGTCCTATAAGAAGGTCGCCGATGGTTGCAGCAGCCGGTCGATCATCGTGGGCGGCCAGAGCAGCAAGACCGGCCGCAGCTATGTTCAGTATGAGATCTTCGGCGGCGGCTCCGGCGCGCGCACGGGCAAAGACGGGGTCTCCGGCACCAATGTCAATCAATCCAATGCGCGGATTGCTCCCGTTGAAATTGTCGAGTCTGAGTTTCCGACCCGCGTGCGCCGCTTCGAGCTGATTAGAGACTCCGGGGGCGCAGGGCAACTGCGCGGCGGCTTGGGCTTCGTCCGTGAATACGAAGTGCTCGATCACGAGGTGCGTTTTTCATTGCGCTCGACCAAGCACACGGTAGCTCCCAAAGGCATCGACGGCGGCGGACCGGGCCGAACCGGCAATTGCGTCATCAATCCCGGGACTGCAAAAGAGCAAATCCTGCCTTCGCGATGCTCCGATCTCACGCTTCCGCCGGGCACGATTTTTCGTCTCGACACACCCGGCGGCGGAGGATTAGCCAACCCTCTCGAACGCGATCCCGAGAGGGTCCTCAGAGATGTGCGCAACGGCTATGTCTCTATAGAAAAGGCCGCCGCGACTTACGGCGTCGTCATCAAAGAGAGTCAAAACGGACTCGTGATCGACGACTCTTTAACCGCGCAGAAACGACAGACGGCAAGATCACAGCGGTAGCGGGATGCCCGTCGAACTACGTTACGGCCAGGTGCAGCGCAGCGCGATGAACTGGCCGTTCTTTGCCGCCGGCGAGCTCGAACTGTTCGCGGCCGAGGGGCTCGCTGTAAAGACCAATATTTTTACGTCTCCGCCCGATCCGGTGCACCTGCTTGCATCCGGTTCTCTGGATGTCATTAACGTCATACCCGACGTTGCGCTCCGCGAGATGGCCGACGGAGCGCCGCTTTGCATTATTGCCAACACCAACGTCGGCTCGCAGTACCGGCTCATGGTCCAACCCGAGATCGCCGGCGTCGCCGGTTTGAAAGGCAAACGACTCGGAGTTAACGACGGCCGTTCCGCCGAAGCATTGATTCTCCAAAAACTGCTCAAACAAGCAGGCTTGACCGCCGGCGCATATGAGCTGGTCTCCTCCGGGCCTCCGCCTGAGCGCTGCGAAAAATTGCAGCGGGGAGTCCTTGACGGGACGATGGTCACCGAACCCTTTCATTTCCTATTGAGCGAAGCCGGCTTTAAATTCCTCGGCTCTTCTGTTGAGGTCGTCCCGCATTATCCCTTCACGGTGTGTTTGGTTCGTCGTGAAGAAACGATCAACGAAAGTATCGTTTCGTTTCTCAGGGCTTTGCGAACTGCCTGGCTCTGGCTCAACGATTCTGTTAATCGCGAACAGGCTATTGCCATTTTAAGCCGCTGCACGGGTTGCGCGCCGAAACAGGCGGAGCCGGCTTACGGCCTCTATTTCAACGCGCACACGCCACCCAATCTTGTACCTGACCCGAAAGGAATCACGGCGGTTTTCGAGCTGCTGTCGGAAAGCGGCAGGATTTCCTCCATGCCCGACGCGCGACAATTTATCGACCACCGCTACGTTCAGAAATTGGCTGAAAGGTAAACTGCGTGAACCCCTGGCATCTGCAAAGCGCATAGCCCGGATTCGCAACGAGCAAAGAGCATGGCGCATGGCGCTGAACTCCGGACCGCTTTGCCCTTTGCCCTCTGCCCTTTGCCTTTATGAGTATTGACCCGATCACGCTCCAGGTCATTCGCGCGCGGCTCGCCGGCATCGTCCAGGAGATGCAAAACTCGCTCTTCCGCACCGGCTATTCCACCATCATCCGCGAGTCCCAGGACGCCAGTTGCGCGCTGCTCAATTGCCGGGGCGAAGTGGTCGCCCAGCACGTCGTGCTCCCGC
>JBOHVR010000242.1:0-4501 GCA_050735755.1 Binatia bacterium | reverse complement strand
CAGCGCAGCAGGTCCCCTTCGCCCTCGAAGTAATATTCCTCCGGCAGGTCAACGATCTCGAACCCGCGAGCGCGAAACCATTGCGCAAAATGCGCCCCTTCACCCCTGCGAACTTCGTGGCGGAAGTTGCTCACGATAAATTTATTTTGCCAAACCAGTCCGGCGTTGGCCGTAAAGACCATGTCGGGAAGCCCCGGCACGGCATCGATCAAGTGGATCTCTACCGGCAATTTCTCGGCCAGCATACGGTGTAATTCGTCCCACTGCCGGGTGGCGAGCGCCGCATCGGTCTGGCGGCTCCGCTTCATCCAGGGATTGATCTCGTACTCGATGCCGTAATGAGACGGCGGGCACATCAAGAGCTGCATACGACATTTAAGTCCAGGTCGCTGCACAGCTCGCGCAAAAACGGTTCCACGTCGGTTACCAAACCCAGGGCTTGGAAAGTGCCGCGATCCGTGAGCTTGGTTACCACCGCAGGATTGATATCCACGCAGACCGTCTTTACACTCGCGGGCAAAAGATTGCCCGTCGCAATGGCGTGCAGCGTGGTCGCCATCATCAATGCGAAACTCACGCCGCGCGCCTTCTCGCGCATGATGTCTTGCGCTTCCAAGGTATCGGTAATGACGTCGGGTAGCGGGCCATCATCGCGGATCGATCCGGCGAGCACGAACTCAACGCCGTTTTTCACGCAAGAATAAAAGATCCCCTTTTGAATCAGTCCCTGCTCGACAGCTTGCCGTATGCCGCCGGCCCGCCGGATACGGTTGATGGTCCAGAGATGATGCTCATGCCCTTCGCTGGCGCGAATCTTCTTGTCCACGTAAACACCCAGCGATGTGCCGTAGAGGTCGGATTCCATGTCGTGGACTGCGAGTCCGTTCCCCGCAAAAAGAACCTGCACATAGCCGTTTTCAATCAGCTCGGCGAGATACTTGGACGCGCCGGTGTGGACGAGCCCCGGTCCTGCCACCACGAGTATGCGCCCGTTCTCCCGGCGCACGCGCTGCATCGATTCCGCGATCTCGCGGATTAGCAGTCCTTTCGGTTGCTCTGTGGACACCGGGCTGGCCATGAACTCGAAAGGCGCCCGGGGCTGCTGCCGCTCCATAGGTACGACTTTGACGCCGAGCTGGCCCACCACGACGAAATCGCCGTTTTTTACGCGGTGCATCGGTACGCACTGCGCTTTGCGCGTGCTTTCATCGATACGAATACCGCAATCCATTTCGATCGATTCGACGGGGATCCAGTGCTGTTCCAGCCGCACCCAGGTCTCCAGGTTGGTTGTCGCGTAAAAGCGCTCGGGAAATACTCCGTCGAGCGGCGCCGCTTCGAGTTGCACCGACTCCTCTTCCACCTGCTCGGGCAGCGCGCCATGCTCTCTAATTTTCGCCAGGACACCGTCAAGCAGATCCGGACTTGAAGCTTCGACTTTAATCCGCGCATGACTGCGATCGCTGCGGCGGTGGCCGACCTGGATATCCAGGATCTCGAATTCGGCACCCAGGCTAACGATCAGGTCGAGAACTTTGGGCAGTATGAGGGAGTCGATGATATGACCAGAGATCTGTACGACAGTCTGCGCCATCGTGAACTCCTCCCTTAGGCATCGATTGTAATGTTAACCACAACTTAGCACAACGTGAGGCGATTATCCCGGCAGGCTGTTGAAAAAGAGAAAGGAGGTCTTGCTTATGCAGACGGTATGGAGCGAACGCGCAAGGGTCATCAGATGGCAGCGGTGAGTGATGTGCCAAACGTAACCAGGGACAAAATGGCAGCTAGCGCGTGGCATCACTTCTCTCTTAGAGCGTGTGTTTCAACCTCAAAAAATGGCGGCTAAGCTTCTAAACGACGCCAATTCTGCAAACTTATATTGAGGAATCAAGATCTTGCACTGGTCCGACCCTGCTTCTGTCAATCTCTGCCCCTCACAATCAGCGATTTTCGTGCTTCCTAATCCGTTCCATCAACTCATCAACCGCATTCTTGAAACTTTGAAGACCAATCTTCATTACCGGCGCAGTTAGCTCGCTCTTTTCCTAGCGGGCATTTAGTGATTTTGCTGATTTTCTCCAAGTATGTTTGGATGGCATTCCGATCCAGACTAATTGAATTGAGATGCCTTGTGAGTGTGGAGGGCCAGACGTGTAATGTGGCTCGGGTCGTAACAAAGAAAAGTGAGGCTAAAGTATCGTTTTGAAGACGCATCGTCAAAACAAGGCTGCTCGAACGGGGGATAATCTCTATGCCGGGTCTTTCTTTCAGCTCATCATTAAATCTCTAATGGCTTGCTGCTCGTTCGGAGCCATCTTCCGTAGTAGTTCCCAAAAAGCCTCCTCCGTCAAAGTTACCCGCTTCTTCCCGCCATCGGGTACCTGAACTTTCTCTTGTCGAACCGAGATATCTTGAGCTTTCCCATCTACGACCGTCACCTACACGATTGACCGCTCGACAATCTCCGTGCGAGCGACAATACGCGGTACCATGAGCAAGGCCACGCGCCCTGCTTCTCGATCCAATATGGCTGTAACTCCACAAGCGCCACGTCGATTGCCAGAGCAGGGAACCTATTGACATAACTTAGCATCTCGACAACGGAAGTCTGGATCTTGCCTCCAACTATAAGACCCAAAAAGCGTCCCAATCTGAGATTCTTTGTGACAGTTTCTTCAAAGAACTCCCGGCCTCCTTGGAGGGGTCCGAGTTGGCTTTCCACCCATTCAAAAAGGCTTTTCTTTCCGCCTTCGTTTTTGTTTGTATAAGCTAGCACCAGCCTGTTTATTTTATCGTAGTTCCACTTGCTAAGTACGCTGCTGTAATCGAGGAGCTGCGCTACCACTTCTCTTTTCGCCTCGGGATTCCGCCATAGCTTCGTTTCCACAATTGTCAGATATCCCCGCTGACTTATGAATAAATTATCAATAGAGCCGGTTTCAATTGGAACTTCACAGCCAATAGAGACCAACGGATGGAAAACCGGTTCGATCTCAGCAACTGGTAGGATCTCTGGCTGGTTGCGAAGAAACTGTTGTAGCCATGCCTCGGTGTATCCTTTCTTGCGCAGATCGACAGGAACGAGCTTCCTGCCGGCTCCGTCCTTTTGAACCAAAACCGGACGTGCTGCAACATCCGTAAACCCGCTAAAGTCCTTCGACATAGTTATCCCCTAAATACAGCGTCCGAATGCCACTCTAGGAACTCGCGCTTGGGTTGAAAATCAGATCTTTTCGGGAGCCAGATGCCGGTGCCGTTGAGGCGGAAGTAGTCTTCGCCGTTGTCAAAGTCGTCTTTTAGCTTGCGGCTGGCGC
Source organism: Binatia bacterium (assembly GCA_050735755.1). Lineage (GTDB taxonomy): Bacteria > Desulfobacterota > Binatia > UBA9968 > UBA9968 > DATMAM01. The sequence goes on along the minus strand of JBOHVR010000242.1, from coordinate 1,184 downwards.
GGAATTTGCCCGAGTCCTCGGCGCGCCTCAGTGGACTAGCTTCAAGCACCTACCCCGGTCACTTTCACGTTTTGATAATTCTCAAAACGTCAAAGTGACCCTCATTCCACCTTGACCGACGCGTCCACCACTTTCTCCAACATCTTCAGCAATCCCTTCATTTCCCCTTTATGCTTGAGCCAATAACGCGTCTCTTTGCCTACGGTATCATACCGGACCACATCCATCGCACGCAGCTTCGCCAAATGGATACTGATCGTGGACACCTGCCGCCCGATCAGTTTGGCCAGCTTGCTCGGTGTCAACGGCCCGTGGCCATCCAGCAGCAACACCAATTGATACACGATCGGATTGCCCAGCAGGCGGCACAGCCGCGACTCGCGATAGCGTTTCTCTTCCATTCCGGCCGATCTACGACGAGCCGCGCCGCGCTGTCAAGCCACACTTTCACGTTTTGACAATTCTCAAAACGTCGAAATGAGCACCGAGCATGACGCTGACGGGATACTGCGATGTCGAGATTTCTGAAACGCTGAAATGACTTTAGGAATGAATAATTACTGATTAGGCTGCGGTGTACTGGCGGACTTCGACCTGAATTCCGTTGCGGGCGGCTTCCTCTGCGGATTTAAGCAGCTTAGCTGTAATCTCTCCATCTACATAGGCTTCGCCGCAATTCGCGCAAACACGAGCGGGAACACCTTTGAAGACCAAAGTAGCCCCATCCCTTTCCAACGTCACCGTGGTCTTTCCAGCCTTTGTCTCACCATTCTTGCAAACGACGCACTTCATGATGTCTTTCTCCTTTTAAAGTCCGCCTCCCACTCTTCCGGATCTGGCTCATAGACTGTAATCACGATATTCTCGCCATCATTCGTGTTGTCAGCTACCACAACGTGGATCGGTCGCAGGCCATGCCACCCGAGCACTAAACGACTCGGGTAGGGAAAATCACCTGGATAATCTTCAATGGTCTGCCCCGTCCTGATCACATTGTGCACTTCTTCTTCGCTGATGCCCCGCTGGTACATACGCTGGATCGCATGCACTCTAAAGACTAACCGGTCAAAGACCACACCCCAACCTTTCCATCACCGCTATGACCGCCGAGATCTTCTCGATTCATATGCTTAGAGAAACCACAATACTGGTCAATGGTACAACGGATTGGAGCGTTGTAAAAG
>JBOHVR010000241.1:0-3732 GCA_050735755.1 Binatia bacterium | reverse complement strand
TTGGAGCGGTAGTGGCGAATGCTCTTGCCTTTGGTTTGATTCACTTACCTCATGTTTTCCTGACCGTTCTCACGTTCTTTGGCGGTCTCTTTCTGGGCGCTCTCTTTCTCCGCGCGCGCAACATATTGGCTTTGGGACTGGCTCACGGCGTGCTCTCGGTTTTGCTCGTACCGACGCTGCGTTTTATGGGCGCGATGGAAACAACGCAAATCGGCCCGCCGGAGCTATCGCCTCTGGCGGCGGAGGTGGCGCGCCAGTTGCAGCCTGCGGACCGCATCGGCATTGGGCCGCACGGGATTAGCCCGATCCAGATCGGCCAAACGTTCACACTCCGGATCGAAAGAATCGGCGACGCGGCGGCGAGCGACGAAGTCAATCGCGACCAGCTACTCTCGTTTCTGCAGGACCGGAGGCGGGTGTTCTGTTTTCTTTTGGAAGAGGATTTCGAGCGCTACGTCAAGCCTTTCTCGAACCGGCAAGGGTTTTTGCTCGGGCAGCGCTACATCTGGAGAAGACAGTTCAATTTTGACAGAGCTTTTTTCCAAGACGTTTTGGGCGGGTCGGGAGATATTCCGGTCCTCGCCGCGTTGCGGCGGAGAGTTTTTCTCCTCTCCAATAGACCCGCGGCACCGGGTTGAGGCGCCGCCTGTAACTCGTTTGCTCCTCTCCAAAACCATGGCTGGCGTTTGCACACGCCGGCGGAAAATCGTAAATGAATTCTTTTCTGCAGGCAGCCTGGCGAGAGGGCGCGCAATCTATTGGAGATGCGGGTGTCCGCCATAGTCATCATTCCTACCTATAACGAGCGGGGCAATCTAGCCGAGCTCACCGAGAAATTACTGGGTTTACCCGTCAAACTCGACGTCCTATTTATTGATGATGGATCGCCGGATGGGACCGGTGATTTAGCGGATGATTTGGCGCGCAGGCATCCCAACGTTTCAGTGATGCAGCGGGGCAAGAAGCTGGGATTCGGAAGCGCGCTGATCGCAGGGTATAACGCTGCCCTGAGGGGGAATTACTCGGTGGTCCTCCAGATGGATGCAGACCTCTCGCATGATCCCGCCGCCATCCCCGCCATGATTGCGGCGGCAACAAACAATGATCTGGTCCTGGGCTCGCGTTACGTCGGCGGCGTCAGGGTCATTGATTGGGAGATGAGCCGGATTCTTCTCAGTTGGGTGGCAAATAGCTATGCGCGCGCCGTGACCCGACTTCCGGTTCATGACATCACGACCGGCTTTCGTTGCTTTCGCAGGGAGGTCCTTGAGGCGCTGGACATGGAGCGCCTGAAGGCGAACGGCTACGGTCTGCAGATCGAGGTGGCGTATCGAATCTGGAAATCAGGAGCCCGTCTTGGCGAGGTGCCGATTATCTTTTACGGGCGCAAAAGCGGCAGGTCCAAGATGACCCGCTCGATGGTTCTTGAAGCCGTGCTGTTGGTTTGGCGTCTGCGCCTCGAGGGATGGCGTCGAAGGAAATGACACCGTGACGTAAATCACGAGCACCGGTCGTCTCAATCCGATCCCGTAGCCGTTTGTCCGGCGGCGACATTTCTCATCCAGATGCTAACGGTGCAGCCATACTGGGAGAAAAATCTCTGCTGGAATGGCCGGAAAACCGATTGGGACGAAAGCAGGTCCCGGTATTGCTGATAAAAATCTTCGCCCGGGAAATAGAGTGGCGAGCCGGGCGGCACATCGAGGAAGACGATCGTGTCGGATCGTGTCGCGCGCAGCCACTTTTGAAAACGGATCCGGTTTTCCTCGCGAGAAGGACCGAATTCATCCATGAAGACTCTAAGGCGGTGGCGGTCTTTGTAGTTCTCGAAAAATGTCCATTGCGCAAAGTGTTTCACAGGGACAGTCGCAAAGAGTGTGACGTGGCGCGAGTGCGAAAGATAAGGAAGATAAAAATCGCTGAGGTCGAGCGGGCTTTGTTGCAGGTCGCGGTGCCCAGCCTCGGGCGAGTGTCCCGGCGTGAACGGGTCTGCCAATTGCCAAAAGCCGAGCAGCCCCACAACCGCAGTTGCCGTCAAAGCCCTGCGACGGCCTGTTGCAAAACCGCATAAGAGAAGGGAGGCTCCCACCCCGGTCAGAACCCAAGCTGCGGGGACCCACGAATGAAGAAATCGGCTCTTGCGGTTCGGGTGCGCGATGGTTAGAAAAGCGGCCAAGATGACAAACAGAACTAGAGCGAGAGCGCCGGGTTTGAGCCGGCGGACTCCGAGGGTTCCGACCAGCAGCAAGCCGGCGGCGAGCACGGCGCTCAACATCCCTGTATGGTAGTCTTCCTGCAAGCTTCTCCAGTAAAAATCGAGTCCCCACCAAAAGCTGGCCGGCGAGTTGGGCCCATTGGCAGGGCTCAAGAAGTACAGAAAATAACCCAATCGTTTGGGAAGCACGAGCCAAATGGCGACCGGCCAGACGTGCCAGAGGACCAGTTGCCGGCCCGGGAAGTCCGCTCTTTGCTTCCAAGCCCGGCCATTTTTTCTCCACCACAGGAGGGCGCGGAGAAAAAGCGCGCCGTAAGCGACCTGCAGAAAATTGTGGTGGGATCGGATGGATACGGTTTTTCCCCACAGCTCAAACTTCCATCCACCGGTGAGAACCACGATCAACATCAGACACAGAGAGGTAAGCGCGATAATGGCCAGTGGATTCTGCAGTTCGGCCCTGACTTTTGCCTTCCCGCCGAGGGCAGGGAGTCTCTCGCGAATGAAGCCCCACCATCGTTTCGGGTCATCGACGATCCGGGCTGTCAGCAGACCCGCCGCAACGAGAAGCCAATAATTGTACTTAAGGAGAAAAAGCGCGGTGAGAGCTAGCGCCATGTTGCGGTAAGAGCGCTCCGTTGGCTCCTGCACGGCAAGCAGATAGAGATACAAAACCAGGAGCGACAAGCATGCCCCCAAGCTTTCCAGCATGATGTCCGTGGCAAAAACGCGGTGTGCGGGGCTTGCCAGAATAAAGATGGCGGCCACCAAACCCGCCAGGGTTCCTCCGTTCGGTACAGCACGGCGCGCAGTCAGAAAACCCAAGATTACCGTTCCGATCCAGCCTGCCAGACTGGGCAAGACGGCCAACCGATAATCGATGCCTCCGAACAGCAATGTCAAACCAATCAGGATTCCGTGCAAGGGAGGCCAGACGCGCGCACCGTCAAGGTCTGCAAGCAGCAGCCGGATGTCCAAGTGCCGAAGATCGAGGGCCAGGCTCTGGCCAAGCAGATAGTGCGCGTTGCGATCATTTTCCATTCGCCCCCAGCGAAAACGCGCGACGTCTTGATACTGGAGGTACAAGGCCGCGGCGATGGCAGCGGCCACCACGGTCACGAGAAGCAGGACAAACGGGTCGAATCTTTGATGATCGGCGGGCCGATTGTCGGAAAAAGGCAAAGTCGCGGGCATTCTGGGTTTCCTAGCTCAGCGGGTCCGGCATGTCTAGCGCCAGTCTTGACCAATCTCAACGCAAGGTTGCAAAGAGTTGACGGGCGGGCGGAAAGAGCGGTCAGCCACAGTCTAAGTAGCGTCGCTTGAGTTGCTCATAGATGCTGGTTCCCGGAAATGAACTGTTCGTGTCGACTTGATTCCGTCGCCACATTTCATGGTACAGGTGTGCCGCATACGAAGCCTGCAAAGCGGTTTTCCATTTCCTTCTACCCGCGAAATTGGCATTGATAAAACACTTCCATTGCCATGCGTAAATCGGGAAGAACGTAGCCAAAGGAGCC
>JBOHVR010000240.1:0-4786 GCA_050735755.1 Binatia bacterium | reverse complement strand
CCGCAAGACCTTGGGAAACGCGTTCCAAGAATTATTTCCCGGGAAGAAGAAAGCCGTCGAGGAATTTCTCCGTACCCGGGATATTGATCCGCAGCGGCGCGGAGAAACCTTTGAGGTGAAAGAGTTCATCCACCTCGCGCGGATCCTTAGAGAAGAGGGCTTGCTAAAGTTTGATGCCTAGTAACCTACATGCGCATTTAGCTTTCAGGGATCGAGCGGGCTGCCGCGCCCAAATTGACTGATGCCGGAGCTTCCCGAAGTCGAGACCGTTTGCCGCACCCTGCGCGCCGTCGTTCCTGGCCATCGCATTATCCACGTCGAAGTGTTGCAGCACCGGCTGAGGGTCCCTGTCAGGCGAGATTTCAAGTCGCTTCTTCTCGGCAAAAAGATCATCGATATTCAGCGCAAAGGGAAGTACATTCTTCTGATGATGGAAGGCGAAATAGTTTGGGTGTCGCACCTGGGAATGTCGGGAAAGCTGATTTATGTGGCTACCGAGCGACCCCGAGAAGTGCACGATCATATCTTTGTGCGGCTCGACCACGGATTCGACCTCAGGTATCATGATCCTAGACGCTTTGGGCTGGCAGCCGTGATGCGCACGCTACAGCTCGGTGACTGGCCGCGAATTCGGGATTTGGGCCCAGATCCGCTTGGGCCGGATTTTGTTGCCTCCCGTCTATATGCTCGGACCCGCAGCTCGCGGCGCAAGATCAGAGACCTGTTATTGGATCAGAGTGTCGTCGCGGGCTTGGGTAATATCTATGTCAACGAGCTGCTCTTTTACGCCGGCATCCGTCCTACAACTCGCGCTTTCAGACTGGCGCGGGAGCGGGTAGCTCAGATCGCCGGGCGCGCTCCCCAACTCCTGAGTGAGGCGATTCAATGGGGAGGAACCTCCTTCTCCGACTACCGGGACGGGCAAGATCGCAGAGGTGAATTTCAGCAGCACCTGCGGGTCTACGGGCGGGAAGGGGAACGCTGTAGGCGCTGCCTGCAGCTTATCAAGCGGGTTTCCCTGGGGAGCCGGAGCGCCTTCTATTGTCCGGTTTGCCAGAAGTGAGAGGGACACTGTTAGCCGATAATTTTGTAATCTCCCCCTAAGTAGCTCCGGCAGAGAGTGGCGTATGTCGAAGATCCCATCTTGATCCAGTTTAGCGCTTCGCCACTGATTTCTTTTTTCACTTTTGCCGGGCTTCCCGCAGCGAGGACGCGGGGAGGGATTTTGGTGTGTGGAACGACGACGCTTCCCGCGGCAATCAGGGATTCTTCTCCGATCTCCGTGTTTTCCAAAACCGTCACGTTCATTCCGATAATGGCGCCGCGTTTTATCAGGCAGCCTTCCATGATCGCGCCATGTCCGACGGTGACATCGGACTCCAGAATCGTTGCGGCTTCGCCTGAGTGAATCACGCAGTTGTCTTGGACGCTGGTTCGCGGGCCGATCACAATCGGAAAATGGTTTTGGTCCGAGCGCAAAACCGCGCCAAACCATATGCTAGAGTCCTCCTCTACGGTCACGTCGCCGATGATGACCGCGGTGGGAGCGACGAAGGCCTTGGGAGAGATTTTGGGTCTGTAACCTCGGTATTCAATGAGCATTGAAAAAGCACCTCCGCAAGTCGCGCCTCAAGATAAATAACGTCAGGGGGGAAATCAAGGCGGACACGGTCGGGCCGTTGCTAGTTCAAGTCGAAAATCTCGGCCGCCGTGTCGACAATCCATTTACCGATGGCCAGGGAGGACGTGGCCGCAGGGGAGGGCGCGTTAATGACATGGATGCATCTGGGAGTCTTTCTTATGACAAAGTCATCGAAGAGATTGCCCTGTTCCGACACCGCTTGCGCGCGCACTCCTGAGCCTCCCGGTTCGAGGTCGCTGGGTTGTATCTGCGGCATGAGACGTTGAAGGGCGCGAACGAAGGCTTGCTTACGGGTCGAGCGATACAGTTCCTCAATCCCCGTTTGCCAGTATTTTGAAACCATATGCCAGAATCCTCGAAACGCGATCATCTCCCCCACATCCCGCGCGTTAAAGTCTTGTCGCCGATACCCTTCACGCGCGAGCGCGAGCACCGCATTGGGGCCAGCTTCGACCTCGCCATGAATGGTTCGTGTAAAGTGGACTCCTAAAAAGGGAAAACGTGGATCCGGCACCGGATAGATGAGATTTTTGACGAGGAAAGCGCGTGCCGGAACAATCTTATAATATTCACCGCGAAAAGGGAGGATACGGGTATCCGGCTCTTGTTTGTTTCCCGGGGCGATATCCATAACGGTTTTTGCGATGCGATCGGAGAATAGACCCCCACAATTGATCAAATATCTGGAGCGGTATTGTCTTGCAGCGGTCGTTATGGTTAGCGCCTCTTTTACGGGCGCGGCGCGAGTAACCTCCTCTCCAGTCTCGATCCTACCGCCAGCCTGGATGACTTTCTGGGCATACGCCGCCGCTACCCGACCGAAGTCCACGATTCCCGTTCCCGGCACATGGAGGGCACGGATGCCGTAGGCGAAAGGCTCAATTTCTTTTAGTTGCGCGGGGTCCAAGGTTCGCAACCCGGGGACACCATTCTCTTCTCCTCTACGAAGTAGCTCTTCCAACCGAGGCAGTTCTTCTTCCTCCGTCGCCACAATGACCTTGCCGCAAGTCTCATAAGGAATGTCATTTTCTTCTAAGAACTGAATTAATTGCCGCCGTCCCGCAACACAAGCCTCTGCCTTGACCGACCCCGGCTTGTAATAGATGCCCGAGTGAATCACGCCGCTGTTATGGCTCGACTGGTGCTGGGCAATTTTTTTTTCTTTTTCCAGGACGAGGATCTTTATCTGTGGATGGCGCTTGCCAAGCAACATCGCGGTTGCAAGCCCAACAATACCAGCTCCGACTATTGTGACATCAAATTGATCCATGGATTTCTTAATCCTTCCCAATTGTTTCACGTGTTGAATCAAGTTGCTCCAAAAGGTCCAATTCGGTTTCTGTAAAGGACAAGCCACTTGTAAGAATTATTTGCAGGCTTCATGATTTCAAAGATTACGCTTTAAAATTAACAGGTTAGTTCAGGGCAAGCCTTTGCGCTTCAAGGGCGCGATGTAAAGTTTCATGACACTTCCGCATGCACTGCCTCTATCATGGAAGTTTTGGTCGGGTCCAGTTTTTCCCAACGCTTCCCTCCAGTTTCTTTAGATTTCGCTATTTGACACGATCCCATTTTTGGCATGGCCATTGCGTTTGATGACAGTCATGAAAGCTAAAAATGTAGGACGTCTGTACACGTTTGGACTCGCGTTTTTGCTCTTGGCCGTCAACGAGGTTTTTGCCGATCCCGCGGTGCTATTTGACTTCAATACGCTAAGTCCCGGCATCGAAAGTGGTTCCGGCGCGGATTCGATTGAAGCCTATATGAGCGGTTTGCACGGGGCCCAGATCACGGTTGATACGGGTGCGCAGATCTCTAACCAAGGCATCAAGGTCAAGCGCAAGTATACACACTTAGGGAATTCTGAAGGGGCTCTGGGAATTGCCAAATTGAGCAAGAAACAGCAAAAACTCAGGGCAAGCGATACGTTTCTCGTCAATCCAGCGCACGTCAAGGGGGCGCAGACACGGTTAACTCTCGATTTCGGTAACAAGCCGCTAACTTCATTCGAGTTTGACTTTGAAATTTTTCCGATGAAAAAGAAGTTTCCCGCGGGGTTGGTCGTTAAAGCCGACGGGGAAACGATCTTAGAATACAGCGCTTCGGGCAAGAGCAAGAAAACCGGTTATCTAGGGCATCAGGGTCTTTTTGTTTTTGAGAGTGCCGTCCACGAGTTGGAGTTTATCGGAACGCCCAATACGCCGATTGGTATTGACAATCTGCTAGTTAACGTTCCTGTGGAATTATCCGGAGGCAGTGTCGGTGGCGTTCAGTTATTCGAGGAATTTAACCTTGCGTTTAACGGCAACCCCGATCCGAGCGGCTTCTCAGATCCCGCTAATTCTTCTGGCGGTTCAGGCTCGACGGGTGACGGTTATGTAGGGACTCTGCAGGAAGTTCCCGAACCCAGCTCGTTGCTTCTGATCGGTGCAGGTCTTGCGGCCGTCAGTCTGCGCCGGTTCCGCTTTGCCCGCTGACCAAACTTCCTCATACGACGCTTCCCGCCCGCGATCTTCCCGAAAGAAGGTTTGCGGCTTCCCCATAATATAATTCGCGGGTCCTACGTTTCGCGCTCTGTCCCCGGTGTGTGTCAAACTCGCCCGTCGCCGTAGTTTCCGGTTTTCTTGCGCGAAGAGATGCACGGTTTGTTGACAGGGCATTGCTCATCCAATAATCTCAGTGCGGGCTCCGCGATTCGTAGCCATGTCTTGTCGCCCCTTTCTTTAAATGCTGAAATTAGGTTATCTCAGAGACTCTAAGCGCACGGGCAAAACACCGGGGTGATCCGCTACGGGATAGAGTCTGTAATCGGACTGTAAGCGCCAATTCTAACGGATGACCGTCAAAGACGCATTAGCTTTCGTCGAAGAGAGCGGGATGGTTCTAGAGTCTGCCCCGGGACCGTTAGCAAATCTCGCGGAGCAAATTGCCGGTGAGGAGCTGCGGGGAAGCTGGTGGGCCCACAAAAAATCACGGGAGATTTTTACGATCACGCGGGCGGTGCGCAATTCAGGACAGGTGCTCGTGTGCCGGCTTATCGAGGGCAAGATCACCTATGTTCACCGCCGTTTGTGGCCTGCGCTCGTAAGGGTCGCGGGGCGAATTCCCAAAAATCAACTCACTGCAATTCGCGAAGTCCACACC
>JBOHVR010000239.1:0-3611 GCA_050735755.1 Binatia bacterium | reverse complement strand
TCGCGTTAATAATGACGTTCATGAATACCTGCTTCATTTGTTCCTTGTCAACGAAGATCACAGGGAGATCGGCACTCAACCGAAATTGGATCTTCACGTCCTTTTCTTTGGCCTCGGTCTCAAGAATGCGCGCCACGTTTTCCACTATCTCGTTGATACTCTCGGCGGAAACGTTGGGAGTCGAAGGACGCGCAAAACTGAGGAGATCCGTGATCAGATTGCAGATTCGATCCACTTCTTTTAGGGCCAGGGACTGGAAATTGATCCGGAAATCCGGGTCCTGGTAGCGCTCGGGTAGAAGCTGGGTAAAAGTTCGAATCGCAACGAGCGGATTACGGATTTCATGCGCCAGACCGGCGGTCAGCATGCCCAGGGAGGAGAGTCGATCGGCTCGCTGTAAAACCCGTTGTGACTGCTTGAGATTGTCATAGAGCCGGGCGTTTTCGATCGCGATTGCGGCCTGGTTCGCGAGCGTTGAGAGGACTTCAAAGTCCTCGTTGGAATACATTTCTCTTCCTTCTTTGTGACCTAGATTGAGAATCCCAATCAGCCGCTCCTGCGTAATCAGAGGCAACGAAATCTCCGCTTCGAGCTGCGCCATTCTTTGCACCAGGTCCTTTTGCGCCCGATTGCCATTATGGCTGAATTCCAGCTCCTCCTTCACGAGAGTTTCGGGCCTGCGAATCAACCTTTGAACCAGAAGATCATCCCGCGAGAGCCGCGCTTCCTTAAAGTCAGCCGCGTTCAGACCGCTGGTATTCCTAACATCAAAGTGCCCTTGCGTTTCGTCCGCCAAGTAAAGCGAAGCTTTTTCAATGCCTAAGGCCGTGCTGACCGTATTCACGAGCTTGTTCGCAAGTGTCTCAAGATTGACGACCGAAATCATATCTTTGCTGGAACGCAGCAGCGTCTCTCGATAATCATAGCGTTTCTTGAACAAAACGCGTTCCAAAGCATCCTCAGTGCGAAAACGTAACTTCGGAAATAGAAAACCGACAACGACTAGAAGCACGAGGGTAACAAACGAAAAAACAAAACTGATTTTCCCAAAGGCGAAGGCCTGGCCGACAACGACTATCAGGTAACACGGCACCAGCAGGAGCAATAGTTGCAACGCGTAGATGAGGCTGCGCTTGATGACGAAGTCGATATCCAGCAGGCGATAACGCGCAATGGCGTAGGCAATGGGAAAAGTGTAAAAGTACGTCAGCGGTGCGCCGTACGGCGGGACCGGAGCGTTAATAATCGGGAAAAACGAGGTACCCCCTCCTAGAAAGCCAATCAAACTCGAGTAGATGACGTACTTAAGTTGATTTTTCCGAATCGCCAGATCACTCTTTCGATAGGCCCCCATCAGGCGCAACAGGCCGTAGCTCGGATAACCCACAAAGGCAAGAAAATGAAGCAGATAGAGTCGCGTCGGAACCTCGTAGAACCCGAGGTCCTGATAGACGCGAACCCCTTGCGTCAATTGGCCAAAAACGAGCAAAGCCAGTTCAAGCAGTCCGGTGCCATAGGCTGCGAGCAAAGCTGGACGTTGTTTCTTTTCTTCATCTAGCAACGACAGAATAAAATGCAGAAAGAGCGGCGGGATAAAGATTGCGCCTAGATAAATCACGTAAACTGCCCTCGCCGCGAAAACAGGCGAACTGGAGATCGCGACGAGAAAGCGCCCGACATGCCAAAGACAAGTGACGAGACAAAGCAGCAACCATGCATTCTGGGTCGTTCGTTTGGGGCCGCCGCGGTAGAATACAAAAAGTCCGGCAAGCAGAGTAAAGACACTACCGACGAGAAAATTAACTTGATACCAATCCACTAAGATGCCTTAAGAATCCTTTCTCCGGACAACACAAGCGGCATTGTAGCCACCGAATCCGTTGGAACTGGATAGCACTGTTCGCACTGCCTGGGCGCGTCCAACATGAGGGACGTAGTCCAGATCACACTCCGGGTCCCTGACGTTGAGGTTCAATGTCGGGTGCAGGAACTGGTTTTCGAGCATCAGGATGCAGGCAACCATTTCTAAGGCGCCGCAGGCGCCGAGAGTGTGACCAATGATCGATTTGGTTGAACTAACGGGAAGACGATAGGCATGTTCGCCGAAAGCTTTCTTGATGGCCATGGTCTCGGCGGTATCGTTAAACAGGGAGGCGCTGCCGTGCGCATTGACATAATCGACCTCACCGGGCTGGATCCCGGCCTCCTTCATCGCGTCGGTCATCGCTTTTGCGGAGTACCTGCCCGAAGGTAGTGGGTGAATGGCATGATAACTGTCAAAGGTGGATCCGTAACCTAGAATCTCGCCGTAGATTTTCGCTCCGCGGTTTAATGCGTGCTGGTACTCTTCGAGAACAAGGATGGCGGCGCCTTCAGCCAACACAGGACCGTTTCGATCCTTGCTGAAAGGCCGACAGGCACCCTCGGGGTTTTCATTAGTGGTGGAAAGAATGCCCGCGGCACAGAAGGTCGCCGTAACCAGAGGCGTAATGGGCGCTTCAGACGCACCGGCTAAAGCCGTGTCGAAACCACCGTTGCGAACTAGCCGAAACGCGTCACCAACGGCGCTCGTCCCTGAAGCGCAAGCCGTCGTAACAGTCGAGAACAATCCGTGCAGCCCTAACATCATTCCGACCTGAGTTGCAAAGGAGCTCGGGATGGAATTGCTATTGAAAAATGGGGAGATTCGCTTCGCCCCTTTTTCCATGAAAATCGCATGGGTCTCTTCGGCATGAGCTAAGGCACCGACGGACGTTCCGACTACCACGCAAGTGTTGTCGCGCTCGGATCCGCTGAAACGCAACGGTAGATCGGCATCTTGCAACGCCAGCTTCGCAGCCGCCATTCCCATGAGCGCGAAACGATCGGCCCGGCGAATGACCTCGCGGGGGAAAAAATCGTGCGGGTCAAAGTCCGCAATTTCGCCTGCAATCCGACTCGGATAGGTTTCGGCATTAAAGCGTGAGATAGGCTTTATCCCGGAACGGCCATTCTTGATGGCTTCCCAAAAATTATCCTTCCCAATCCCTACCGAAGACAGAATCCCTAAGCCTGTTACAACCACTCTGCGAGTAAAATCTGCGGCCATAGGTTTCCTCTCAAAAAAATTTTGGCATAATTCTTGGCACGCGGGCTTTATAGGATGCGAACAGGTCACCGAACTTTTTTCCCAATGCGTTTTCTTCAATCACCAATCGCGCAGCCAACAGAGGCAGATAGGCAACCCCGGCGAGGACAACACCAAGAAAAGAGCCGACTACAAGCGGAAGCCCGACAATCTCTACGACGTTGCTCAAGTAGTATGGATTCCTGACAAACCGGTAAGCGCCGGATTGGATCAGCGGGTGAGCATCCCTGATTTCAACGTGAATGCTATGATAGGGACCAAGCGACCGAATCGCCCAATTACGACCCACCATTGAGATCAGGACCATGGTCGTGCCTGTAACAGTCATCCAGGTCGGAGCCTCCTGTTTGCCCGCGATCCAGCTTCCAAGCGTCACCAGGTAGATTAACGCATGAACGCTAATGAGCGCGGGTAAGGTGTACGACTCAACAATTTTTCCCGGGACTTTTCTCCTGTTCCAAAATGTCTCCAAGAGCCGCTCAAT
>JBOHVR010000238.1:0-6669 GCA_050735755.1 Binatia bacterium | reverse complement strand
GTTTTTAGCGATTGCGGCCAATTCCAAGCTGGGCTTCAAAACCTACAGCAGTTCGGCGACCGGAAAATTGGAGAAAGTCGCGGGGGGCGGGCTCCAGATCACCGAGATCGTTATCCAGGCCAAAGTCTCTCTGGTGCAGGCCAAGGACAAGGAAAGAGCGGAGCGGGTGCTCGTAAAGGCAGAGGAAAACTGTCTCGTCTCGCGTTCCATGAAATCGCGGGTTATCGTCGAGCCGGAGATTGTCATCGCCGAGTAGGTTTTCGCAGCCATCGCTCATTGTGAAAACTCGCCCGCGGATTCTTGCGCGTTTATCTTCATCCCAGCAACAGCGGCTGTCGCGTCTCATCCGAAACTCTCCCGCCCCTGATCTCGCGCGCAACAACCTCGCGCGCTTGCTCGAGACCGCCGGAGCGAAGGCTCTCCAATCTGTTCCCGATAAGACTTTAACCACGCTCGTTACGTTACTGGGGAGCAGTTCATACCTAAGCGACGGTCTGATCCGCCGCGGCAAAGACTGGCCCGAGTTTTTTCTCCAGCAGGTTAATCTTCCGCGGAAGTCCGTGGAGGCGCACTTGCGCGAGCTCGGTGTTCTTTTCCGGGAGGATTTGACTTTAACGGATTTCATGCGCCGCCTGCGCCGGCACAAAAAACAAGAGATGCTGCGCATCGCGGCGCGCGACTTGGCCGCATTGCAGACCGTGGAAGAAACGATGCTGGAGCTCTCCGCGCTGGCGGATGCCTGCCTGGAAGCCAGCTGCCGCTTTTGCCGCGCGGAAATCGAGAGGCAGTTCGGTCCGCTCACGATCGACGGCGGCAGGCACAATCGTTTTGCCGTCTTGGGTATGGGCAAACTGGGAGGCGAGGAGTTGAACCTGAGTTCGGATGTGGATCTCATTTACCTCTATGAAAGCGACGAGGGGGAGAGCGGCGGCGGAGCCAAAGGAAAAATTACGCCCCGTGGATTTTTCTCCCATCTGGGCGAGATGGTGACGCGCGCCATGGGAGAAGTCACGGAAGAAGGCTTTGTCTTTCGCATCGACCTCAGGCTTCGCCCGCTCGGCCGCAATGGCCCCATGGTGCAGTCGCTGGACTCCGCGCTCCTTTATTATGAGTCATGGGGCCAGTGCTGGGAGAGATCGGCGCTCATCAAAGCGCGCCCGGTTGCCGGCGATCGAGCGCTCGGCACCGAGTTTCTCAGTCAGGTAACGCCATTCGTCTACCGCCGTTATCTGGATTTCAGCACGGTGGAAGAGCTGCGGGAGATGAAGACCCGAATCGAGCGCGAGCTGTTGAGCCCGTTCGAGAAACAAAGAAATGTCAAATTGGGCGAGGGGGGCATTCGCGAAGTGGAGTTCTTCACGCAGGCGCTTCAGCTCGTCAACGGCGGCTACGAGCCGCGCATTCGCGAGCGTAATAGCCTGCGCGCTTTGGCGCTGTTGGCCCAACACGGATTCATTCCTCAGAGGGAACGAACGCACTTGAGCCGCGCCTATCGTTTCCTGCGCAACGTGGAGCATAAGATTCAGGTCGTGCAGGAGGAGCATAGCCACCTGATTCCGGAAGCGGAAGACGAGCTGCGCTTCCTGGCGCGGCGCCTGGGTTACCGCAAGAGCGGGAGGCAGGATGAGCGCGCTCTCTTTACGCGCGATTACCGCAACCACACGGGGGCGGTGCGACGGATCTTTGATCGGCTCTTTTACGGCGCGCAGAAGGAAATCGTTGCGACAGAAAGAGCGCCCGGCGAAGAAATTTGGAAAGATCTCGATGACGAAGAGAGGGTGATCGAGAAACTCGCCAGGCTAGGTTTCGCGGAGGCGCCGAAAGCTTACAACAATTTGCTCGCGCTCCGCGACGGCGCCACTTACTCACCGCCCAGCCCGCGGCGGCTCAAAGTCATGCGCACCTTGGGACCGGCGTTAATGGAAGTGGTCATTCAGTCGGTTGCGCCAGACGAGGCGCTGTTTCATTTGGCGGAATTCATGCATCAGGTCGGAGCGCGCACCGGATTCTTGTCGCTGCTGGCGGAAAATCCGAAGACCATGCGCGCGCTCGTCAGCTTATTCACGCAGAGTCAATTCTTGACCGAGATGTTTGTCAGAAGACCGGAGCTGCTGGACAGCCTGATCCGCACGGATCTGACGCAGATCCGCAAGAACAGAGAGCACATGCAGCGTGAGCTGGCGGCGGCGCTAGGCGAGACCCATGATGTGGAGGAGGCTCTGGACAGGCTGCGGCGCTACCGGGTGGAAGAGTTCATTCGCATCGGCCTGCACGATCTGGCGGGAGAAGTGCAACTGGTAGCGCTCACGAAGCAGCTCACGGATCTGGCTGAAGCCTGTCTGGAGGGAGCGCTACTGATCGCCGGCAAAGAGATGGAAAGAGGGCACGGCAAAATCGGCGACGGTAAATTCGCGATTCTCGGAATGGGGAAACTCGGGGGAAAAGAGATTGATTACAACTCCGACTTGGATCTCATCTTTGTCTATGACGCTCCTGACGATGCCCGGAGCGACGGCGGCTCCTCTGCTTCTCTGCCGGCGCATGAGTACTACGTCAGACTCGGCCAAAAGTTGATAACGGTTCTCACTGCGCCCACCGCCGAGGGCGTAGCCTACAAGATTGATCTCCGCCTGCGGCCGTCGGGCAAAGCGGGCCCCCTGGTTGTCTCTTTGGAGGCTTTTCGCCGCTACCACGAGACCAGCTCCGAGCTGTGGGAGAGACAGGCGCTCATCAAGCTGCGCGGCGTCGCGGGTAACCGCCAATTGGGTCACGCCGCCGAGCAAGTGGCGCACAGTTTTGCGTACGGCAATGGGTTGAGTGTGGCGGGGTTGGCTGAGATCGATTACTTGCGGATGCGCATGGAGAGGGAGCTTGCCAAGGAGGATAGCTCGCAATTCAATCTCAAAAAGGGCCGCGGCGGGATGGTCGATATAGAATTTCTCACGCAAATGCTGCAACTGCGCCAGGGGCATGTGCACCCGGCGCTGCAGGTGCGCGGAACTCTCGAGGCGTTGGACGCTCTTAAAGCCGCGGGCATGTTATCGAAGAAGGATCATCGCTTGCTTTCCGAAAGTTATCTGTTTCTGCGGCGGCTGGATCATCGGCTGCGGTTGGAGCGCGGGCAATCGCTCGATATTCTCGAGCGCGAGCCTGTCAAGCTCGAAGGCGTCGCATTGGCATTGGGATATAAGGCGCGCACCCGAACCAAAGCTGCGGCCTTGCTGCTGCGCGATTATGAGAGGCGGCGCGAGCGAATCCGCTCCTGCTATGAGCGATTTTTCCGGGGCAAAGAGGGCGCCCCGCCGCTTCCCAGCTCGAATCCTGAAGATGGTCCAGCCGAGGAACAGCGCTAGAGGACCGCAATCACTTCAATCTGGATGATGTTGCTGCCGCCGAGGTCGGCCTTCATGGCATGCCGGACCGGGCGATCGTTTTCATCGGGAAACATTTTTTGCCATTCCTTATTGACATGTTCCCGGTATTTCAGGTCCTTGAGATGAACCGTCATCTTCGCGATGTCAGCGGTTGTTCCGCCGGCCTCTTCCATGATGCGACGAATGGTCGTGAAACAGTTCTCGACTTGCTTCTCGGGATTCTCGGGTGTCTCGTGCGTAACCGGGTCCTGTCCTCCGACGGCGGAGGTGAAGACCATCGAGCCGATTTTAACCGCCGTCGGAATGGGGTTTCTGTGATGGGGTAACCCCGCGCTTATAACTTTTCTCTTCGCCATGTTCGTTCCCTCCTAGATCCAATATCCGAATCCCATGCCACAACCCGTTGCGGCGGGCGAGCGATAGCCGGGGATGTAATCAATCAACGTCATGGGGCGAGGCGCCATGGCGCCTGCCACGACGACCCAGTTTAGGATTTCCGATGTGCCGCCTTTGAGTTTTTCCCGGGGCAACTTGAAAAGTTGTTGGTGATTCGCAGTGGTCAAAGCCTCGACGGTAATGCGATCCAGCGCTTCATCCATAATGATATGGCTGAGTCCTCCTGAGGCCAGGATCGCGACCCGAGCCGTGCTGTCCCAGGATTCGATGGCGCGTCTGAGAGCCTGCCCAAACAAGTAGCAACGTCGGGGAGTGGGCTGATTCGGCGGATAGTAGGTATTCACCATGACCGGCACCATAGGAATCGAGCTGCCGGGCGCGACTCGGCGATAAAGAAAAGCAAAGGCATGGCCGATTCCGACTTCTTTGCGCAACTGGTTGGAGCGCGCAATATCAAACTCTTCCAAGGTAAGGGCATTGATCAAGTGCTGGGACAGCTCCCAGCCGGTTGAATACTGCTCAGCCGTTTGCGCCCAGTTTTTTTCTTCGACCTTTTTCCAGTTGGAAGCCCGGGCGGTATCTTTGTGGATCAGGTGGAAGGACTTGCCGTGGTAGATCGTGAACATAGGCATCACGTCATCATGAAACTGCTCGTGTTGATCGTCGCCCGCCACGACCACTACATCGGGCGCGACTTCATTTAGTATTTTCGTGATTTCCCTGACGGATTTTTGCGTTGCCTGATAGCGGGCCTCCATTTTGTCCCGCGTAAGCTCCTGCTCAATATCGGGCTTCGCTTTCTGGCATAAGCCTTTATAGTCCAGACGCGGGTCGGTTTCGTCCTTCTCCTGTAAAACCGGCCACTCGCTGGCCGGTATGCTGACCTGCGGACTATGGGATGACGCCAGTCCGAGAACAATTTTTGCCATATCTGTTAACCGTTCCTTTCAGGGGCTTGGTCGCAGGATTTCATGAGTTCCTGTGACAGATATATATAAGTAGAGCCGCGCCAGTCAACCGCTCTCATTCGCGCTCGCCGGCGGAACACACTGGCTCCACGCGCTGAAGCATAGCTTTGCTTAAGCGCCGTGAGACCGCGTGTTTGACATTGGGTCAGGGCTGATCAGGTTTGCTCATTGACTTGGTACTTGCCATCGCTGCGTTGCGTGATCCGGCCGGTTTCGTTGAGTTGGCCTACAGCACGGGCGATCGCGGCAAACTCGTGTTCAGGAAAGAGGTCGAGTAGCTCGGCAAAGAAGCGATGCTCCGTGGTCAATTGTTCGAGGATCATTTTCATCAACGTTGGAATATCTTGCTGTCGGGATGAGCGCTGTGAATTCCGACCGGCAGGCGATTGCGCTCCGAGGTAATCTCCGAGTCGAGCCTTTCCTTCGTTGAAGTAGACGATTCGATGGTAACGCTCGCGCGGGACATTCTCCGGTATGGTTGCGTCGATCCCCATCTTGGCGGTTGTGGGGATGCCGTTGGTCGGCGGCAGGGAAGGGTCGAGCGGTTTGGACCGGGCGTTGGAGATGATGACGACATCACGGTCCGCTTGAACTCGCGTCGCAATGGCCCATTCGACGTCGACCGGGTCGAAGATGTTGATGTCATCGTCGGTGACGATCACGTGTTTGATATCGGCGATAGATAAAAGCGCAAGAATCGCATTCTTGCCGTCGCCGGGTTGCTTTTTGATGGCTGCGATGATGTGCCAGTGGCAGCAGCCGCCCGGCGTGACGTGGATCGCGGTGGCGGTCACGCCGGCTTCGCTAAGAACCCGCCACGCCGCCGCCTCGTAGATCGGCGCGCTCATCCAGATGTTTTCCCACGGCATATGCAGCGCGTAGTAAACGGGGTCGCGCCGGTGCATGATCGCTTTAATTTTGACGCGGGGGTTGTAGTGAATCCCGCCCATGAGACGATTGAACTCGCCGAACGGTCCTTCGGGGTGGACCCAGCCTTCGGGAAGAATTTCGCCCTCCAGGACGAATTCGGCGTCGGCGATACATGGCACAGGGATAGTCTCTCCCGGAGCCAGCGCGAGCGGTTCTCCCCGGAGACCGCCGGCAAAAGCCAGCTCGTTGGCTCCCAGCGCGGCTTTGAAAGTCGCCGCAACCATTTCGTAGGGATGAGCCCCGATGGCGATCGAGATCGGCAAAGATTTTTGCGCCTGGAGCGCGCGCTCGGCATAGCGCCTTAGATTATTGGGCGTCACGATATCGATTCCGGTGATGTTTTTCTGCTTCAGCATCAGACGGTACATGCCGGCGTTCATGCCGTATTCAGGGTCTTCAGCGATGACAACGGCGCCGGTGATCATGGGGCCGCCGTCCATGAGCGAAAAGATCGGCACAGGAAGATCGTAGAGATCTACCTGGGAGTCGGTGACGATTACTTCCTTGACGGCGGCGTCGTTGACGAGCCGAGGTTTGAGAGGACGGTCCATGGCGCTTCGTAGTTTCTCTCCTATTTGCTCGTACGGAGCGCCCATCGCTAAAGCGACGCGGGTTCTCGACTGCAGAAGTCCCTAAACGACCGGTGTGGAGTAACCGAAAACGTTCGTGAAGAGAAGCGCGGTCTCTGACTGGGGCACGAGAGCAGCTACATCGCGCAAGTCCGTGGCTTTCGCGATCTCCGTCAGCTCACCCTTTTCCTTGAGCAGGCGGAGAAAATCTCTAAAAGAAACGGTCATGGAAGCTCGCCTGGTAAACGACCTTAATCGGTGGCCTTTGTTCTGTCAACGAGAGGTAGTGGTTGAGTTTCGCCAAGTGAGCTTCCCCCCATTGGTTGGACAGTTTTTGACCTTAAATAAGCTATAGAATGTACGTCATTGAGCCTCCTTTCCCGGTTGTTTCTCTCCCGGATCTGGGAGTAAAGGGAGAGGGGCTGAACGGTA
>JBOHVR010000237.1:0-8079 GCA_050735755.1 Binatia bacterium | reverse complement strand
GCCTCCACTTCACGGTTAATCTCTTCAAGCAGGTCGTCTTTAAGGAACACGTTAACACGAGCCATGGCACACCTCCCAGTAGCCTATTAACCCACACTGTTAATGTGTTGTCAAGCGCATATTCCTGACGCCAAAATAACAAACAATAATAATTTTAGATATTTAGCGGTCGGTTCTAAACTTTAACGGGATATCAATGGAGGAGCACTGGGCCCTGCGAACGGGGTTCAAGATATGTATGGCGGAGGAGATAGCAGGTAGGACCTCTAACCGAACGTCTTACTTAGGCATGATTCTTGACCCGTCCCTTCCTAGCGGAAGCGCGAATGTACTTGATCGTAATTGGCGATAGGTCCTTCGAGCCGATCAATACCTCGATGACTGCAAACGCCGAGGACTTCTCGGCCTCGCCCAGGGCGGGCCGCAACTGCCCTACGGTCTCCACCCTAAAGCCACGGCCACCCCACAACCGGGCCAATTCGGCGTAGCGCCACGAAGGAAGGGCGAGGAGATCCTGACGCTTGGCAATGGGCCGGAAAATGCCCCATCCGCCGTTGTTTAACAAGACGACGATCGGATTGAGCTTGTACCGCGGCGCATGGGCGATCTCGACTCCCGTCATTTGGAAGCCGCCGTCGCCGGTAAGAATCAGAGGCCGATGGCCGGTGCCGATCTGGGCCCCTAAGGCTCCCGGGACCGCGAAGCCCATAGAAGCGTAGAAGCCCTGCGCCAGGTAGAGACCCTCGTCTCCGACCTTGATGTCGATCCCGCCAAAGAGCGAATCGCCCGACTCTGCCACAACCATGAAGCTCTTGTGCTGGGCGAGAAAATCATTGATCTCGCGCAGCACATCAGCAACGCGCACGCGGCGACCCGGATCCGATTGTGAAGGCGCCAAGTTGTCGCTGTACGTGACTTTTTCCCGCCGCGTCTTGAGCTCCGCCCGTATCAAGCCATGGACAAAATCACGAAGGGTAACGTCGGTATACGTGTGGAAGCTCACGTTGACTCTGTTTTCCACCGCCCAGATCGAGCGGTGGCGCAGCGCCTCGGGCGGCTGGCTGCCGCCCATCTCAATGTCGGTAAGGAACATCCCCAGGCTGATGATCAGGTCCGCTTGTTCCACTCGCTCGCGGATAGTGGCGGGACTGATACCTCCGACGTAGACGCCCATGTAGAGCGGATGGTTCATGGGAAACGCCCCTTTTGCCAGGACCGACGTGCAGCAGGGAACTCCCATTTTCTCGATCAGCTTCACGATTTCTCTTGCCAGTTTGAAACGGTAAGCCTCGATGCCAACCAAAACGAGCGGCCGCTGCGCTTGATTAAAGCGCTCCGCGGTGTCCCGCACCGCTTCATTGAGCTTATGACGATCCGACTGAAGGTAAGGCAAGTCGCCATTCCAGGAGACGATCTCTTTGGGTACAGGGATCTCCTGCTCGACCATGTCACGATGAATCTCGAGGTAACCCGGCTGCTGGTTCAGCCAAATCGCGCGAATGACTTCGTCAATCTCGCTTGCCGCGCGCAACGGATCATTGATGATCTTAGCCGCGCATGTGACCTCCCGGTAAATGTGGAGTTGGGACTCGATCTCTTTCGCCTGATGGTGGATCAACACTCCAAGCTTGCGCTCCTCTTCTCCCGGTCCGCCGCTGATGATCAGGATCGGAACCCGCTCTGAGAACGAGCCGGCGACCGGATTGACCATATTATGGCCCCCGGCGCCGTACGTCACACAAATCGTGCCGATCCGGCCGGTGCTCCGCGCATAGCCGTCGGCGGCAAAGCCAACACCCGGCTCATGGGACAGGGTGATGATTTTCATTCCCTTGGGCCGGCCAAACTTAAGGAACAAATTGATCACCAAGTCGCCCGGAATCCCGAACAGATGGGAGACTCCGATCTTCTTGAGATAGGCGACCAAGTAGTCCCCCATTTTCATTCTATGTTCCATGGGTTGCTAGTCCTTGTACGTTGACGTCGCGGAGGATCGTGAATTGTCTTTTTATCCGCCCAAGCCGAGCAGCTTGGCCGCGTTCTCGCCGAGAATCTTGCGCTTGCCTTCTGCCGAAACACGGAGCGCGTGAATAACGTCCACGGAGCGTTTGAGCGGAATCGGCACCGGCGGAAAATCGCTGCCAAAGACCACATGATCCACGCCGACCGTTTCGACAGCGCAGGTAACCGCCGGCGGATGTAGCGACACGGTGTCCAAATAGAGCTGTTGGATGTAGCTTGCCGGCGGGCGGGTCAGAACGTCCGGCTTCCAGGGACCGAAGCTCAAATCGTGGCGCAGCTCGTAACCGACCCCGAGCCTTCCGGGAAGCATGGGAAGCGCTCCCCCGACGTGGGCGCAGACCATCTTGAGCGCGGGAAATCGCTCAAAGCCGCCGGTCAGAATAAATCGGGTCAGAGACAGGGTCGTGTCGAAAGGCCTGCCGAGCATTTCGGGGAGGCGAAAAATCTCCATCTTCTCGTTGCCAATAGTCGTCTTCGGCGGATGAACGAACAGGGGCACGCCGAGTTCGCCGACGAGCTCGAAAAACGGCGTCGCGCGCGGCGAGTCCAGATACTCGCCGTTCACGCTCGAATTCACCATGATACCCCTAAGCTTGTACTCGCGGACTGCGCGCTCTGTTTCTTTGAGAATTTGATCGTCATCGAACGGAACGGAGCAGGCGAGGCCGAGCAGCCGCTTCGGATACTTCGCCGTCAACTCCGCCGCGTGTTCGTTGAAATCTTTCACGACGGTCAAGAAGTCGGCTCCCTCAGGCGATCGGATCCAGTTATTACCGAAGACCGTGATGTCGACTGCGGCCTCGTCTTGTTCTTTGAAAAGCCCGTCGAGATCGAATATCGACTTCGGCGACTTCGGATGAAACCAACCCTTGGGCATGAGGTGAGCGTGGCAGTCGATGACCATAACAAAATTCCTTTCCATCACAAAGCATAGAGGCGCACGGGTGATCCTGTCAAATAGCGTTGATTCGCGGCCTGGTTGGCCGCCCCTGACTCAACAGTTTGCCGCGGGTTGACTCACGATTGCGCCGTTATAAGCTGTTTTCAGAAAACCTTCTTAGGAGCACGCATGCTTGACCTTTACTATTGGACGACGCCGAACGGCCACAAGATCACCATATTTTTGGAAGAGACCGGTCTCCCCTACGCCATCAAGCCCATCAATATCGGCAAGGGCGAGCAGTTCGCGCCTGCGTTTCTCGCGATCTCGCCGAACAACCGTATTCCGGCGATCGTGGACCCTGAACCGGCCGACGGTAAAGGACCGCTGAGCGTCTTCGAGTCGGGCGCCATTCTGCAGTATCTGGCGGAGAAGACGGGCAAATTCCTCCCAACCGATCTGCGAGGCCGCACGGAGACGATGCAATGGCTTTTCTGGCAGATGGGCGGTCTGGGACCCATGCTGGGTCAGAACCACCACTTTCGGAACTATGCGGCGGAGAAAATTCCCTATGCGATCAACCGTTACGTCAAAGAAACGGAAAGGCTCTATGGGATTCTCGATGAGCGGCTTGCGGACCGCGAATTCATTGCCGGCGCCTACTCAATCGCCGACATGGCATGCTATCCGTGGATCGTGCCATATGAGCGGCAGGGACAAAATCTGGATGACTTTCCCAATATAAGGCGCTGGTTCGAAACGATTCAGAAACGTGACGCCGTCCAACGCGCCTACGCTCGCGCAAAAACCATCAACCAGGCATCGACCATGACGGAAGAAGCGAAGGCAATTCTTTTCGGCCAGGGGCGGCGGGTCCAACGCTGAAACTGCCGCGCAGAGTCGTCTTCGAGAAAAACAAAAACCAGGGATTGGCCTTCGCAATATCATGAGGCGTGATTATCCGGAACCCGCAATCCCCTCATGGGTAAACCAAATGACGGTAGGTTGTTGGTATCGGATCTCCGGGGATCACCCCGACCTCAGTCTGCCGGCCACGCCGTGCGGCACTCGTTACCTCGAGGACAACGATCCTGCAAACGACACTAACCTCAATCCGGCTAGAGGGCCTAAGGAATTCTCGAGGCGATTCCTGGGGCGAAGTCCCCGTTCACCGTGGCATGGGCGGGTGGGTTTTGCCGCAATCACAGAAGCGTGGAACGGAGCGGTTTTCGCTTCAAGATTTGGCGGCAGCGGCGCGATGATTGTTTTTGGCGGAGGCCATGACGACTATTTCGGATCCGACGTCCATGCCTTTGATCTCAGTATGCGGCAATGGTCACGTATTTCAGATGGGTATGTCTCGGGAGAAGCAGACCGATATGGCGCTGGGGCCGTTTACCCGGATTCAGTCTACCCGGATGGGTCCCCATTACCCCCTCATACGTACGGCTATGTCCAGTACGACCCAGCGGGGAACGACTACCTCTTGTTCAAGGGACAGAGCGAGCTAGGACCCAATGTAAAGGCTGCTCCGATCCCGCACATGTTTAACTTGGACTCCCTGACGTGGCGAAGAGGGCCGAAACATCCAACGGCGATCTTGAATTCCGGCGGTTGGACGACATGGGATGCATCACGCCGAATCATGTGGGGCCATTCGGGCAGCGACGGCAACGCATTCATCGGCTTTAATCCGGACGGCGACAACGGAGACGGGACGTTCGGATCCTGGGGCGCGCTCTATCCCAATAAGATCCCCGAAGCCCCCAGCCATAACGCCATGCAGATCGATCCGGCGCGAGATATCATAGTGGTGGTCGTTAGCGCGTTTAATCGGCTTTATGCAATCGACCCGAGCACGCCAGAGCGAGAAATCGTGGCGCTCTCATCCTCCGGGCGCCAGCCCATCATTAGAGAGTGCGCGGCGATTGAATATGCCCCCAATCTTGACCAACTGATTTACTATTCTGCGAGCAACGGCCCGCATATCTACTCAATCACGCCGCCGGCCGCGGCCACGTGGGCCCGACTGACTGCCGGTGCTTGGCATTGGCAGAGCATCCTGAATGACGGCAACCGCTTGGATCCCGTCACGAACGCAGAAGCGACCTCATCACATGGTGTGAATCGAAGCCATACGTTTGGGCGGTTTCGCGTGGCTACGTACGGACGGACCGACCTCGCCATTCTCGTCCGCCATACTGACTCGCCGGTCTATGCGATGCGGCTTACTGGCTAAAGAGTAAACAAGAAAAGACGCTAGACTTTTTTTCTCTTGCGCGCGATGTAATCGACGAGCAGATACTCGCCTAGCTGTTCGGGACGGGTGTAGAAGGCGCGGCCCTTATTGATGCGGGTCATTTCCTCAATGAAGTTGCGCAGCACCGGGCTGTCGTCAAGCATAAACGTATTAATCGTGATCCCCTTGCGCGTCACGCGCTCGGCTTCCCTTAGAGTCTCCTGCGCCGCTTTTTGGCTGATCCCCCCGAAGCTCAAGGGCCACTCACAGTAGAGGCGGCCCTGCGAATAGTAAGCCGTCGGCTGGCCATCAGTGATCACGATCATTTGCTGGTTCCGGCTCGGCCTGCGGTGCAGCAGCTCGGACGCCAGATGCAGGCCATCCTGAAGATTCGTGAACGGATCGCCCATGTTCCAGGTCGCCTCAGGAAGGTCATGCGGTTTGATTTCGACGGCACGGGTGAAGAATCCGACAATAGCGAAATAATCTCTGGGATAAAGGGAGCGAATCAACGTTCCCATGGCCAAAGCGACTTTCTTGGCCGCGGCGAAGCGTCCATCCCAACTCATCGACCAGCTCATGTCGAGCAGCAGAACCGTGGCAGCCCGGGTCGCATATTCCGTCTGATAAACCGCAAAGTCCTCCGGCCGTAGTTCCAGCGGGACGCTCGGCTCTCTCAACAGCGCGTTCTTCAGCGTCTCGACCATGCTCAGGTTGAGCGGGTCGCCATAATTATAGCGCTTGGTCTCTTCTCCGACGCGTTCCTGAAAACCGCTGGGTTTGACCGCGTGCTGTCCCAGCCCGTCGCGCGCGAGTTTTTTATAAATGTCCCGCAACGCCAGCTGGCCTATTTTCCGCACTGCTCGCGGCGTGAGTTCGTACCGATCGCCTTCCCCAACAACGTAGCCCCCGCCCTCGAGCAGCGACTCCATCCGCGCCACGGCATCGAACGCTTCTTGCGCCTCGCTTCCCAGCAGGCTCGCCAACAAATCCATGTCCACTTGATCGAGCTCGTTGCCCGAGAGCTGCCCTTCCAGACGGCGCAGGCCTTCCATGCGCTGCATGAGATCTTGGGACTCCTGTAAATCCAACGGCACGTGCCCACGAAATAGCCCGCCTTCGCGCGACACGTAGTTTTCTAAACGGCGAATCTGTTCTAGTTGGGAGGCGAGGTCCCCAAATTCAGTTTCAGCGTTGGGGTCCTCAAATTTGTAGGTGAAAAGCTTCTCAATAGCCTCGCTGAGCTTCCCCGGAAGACGATCGAGAAACTTTTCCTTTTCTTCCAGCTCGGGTTTGTTCTCGCGCCCTTCCTGTAAAGCGCGGCGCTCCTGGTTTACGATCGAATCGAGGCGCTTCGCGGCTTCATCCAAAGCCGAACGGATGCGATAGCGATCGTAAAGGCGTTTTCTCTCCCGCGTCACCTGCGACAACAGATCGTCGAGGCCGCCGATGCGCTCGTCGCCATCTCGCAACCCCCGCCGCAGCATGCGGCGTACCGCCTGCTGGAGATCGCCGGTCTCGTTCAAATGGTCGTTGATCTCGTCAAAAACGCGGTCGGCGTTAAGGAAGTCGGCCGGTGTGCCGCTCCACTTGCTGTACCGTACGAGTCGCATAGCGGCTTTTATTATAGCATGACAAAAAGAGAATTACCGGCCCATGCGGCAGGATAATAACTTCTCCAAGCTAGCGAGTTCAGACCTCACGATTACTTCCCGTAAGTGGTCCTTCCCCCTTTGATCTCCTTGTTAAGTTTCTGATGCAGGTGTAGCCCTTCCAAAATAAATTCTGTCGCGGATGCGATCAGCGGGGGCGATTCCGGATTCCCGAGAGCGCGCAAAGCCTCCTTCAGCCCGGGTATTTCCTTTATGCCTTCGAGATAGTCCTGCGAGGCCATGGCGTCCGAGACCTCGACTCCCCAACCTGAGTTGAAATACTCAACCGTCTTGTGCAAAGTGTTGGGACTAAAATGCTGATCGAAAACCTTGAGGACGGCTCGATTGAGCAGTTTTTGTACCAACTCCTCCTCTTTCTTTTCCTCCCCCATGTATTCGACCTCGATTTTGCCGTTGGTGGAGGCAAACACGGCATGGAGATCGCTGATACGCGGCACAATCTCTCGCTCCTGCAGGCGCAGCGCCCGCTTTTCCGCGTTGCTGATCAAACTCTCGAAGTTATTGATCGTCACGCGCACGCTCACACCCGACGACTGGCTGATCTCCGAAGATTTTCTTGCCTCGAAAGTTAGTTGGGCCAGGACCGTCTTGAGAAAGTCCGGGACGCGGACCGGCTGGCTGCGATCGGTTACCGGGCTGGCTTCCTGTTCCATGATATTGATCTCGTCCTGCACGCTTTTCGGGTAATGCGTGCGGATCTGCACATCAAAGCGGTCTTTGAGCGGCGTGATGATCCGGCCGCGGCTGGTATAGTCTTCCGGGTTCGCGCTGGCCACAATCACAACGTCCAGAGGAAGACGGATTTTGTAGCCTTTGATTTGAACGTCCTTCTCTTCCATGAGATTGAAAAGACCCACTTGGACCTTTTCCGTAAGGTCGGGCAATTCGTTCATCGCAAAAATGCCACGATTAGTTCGCGGAATGAGTCCGTAGTGAATCGTTTCCTCGTCGGCGAGATACCTCCCCTCCGCGACTTTAATCGGGTCGATCTCGCCGATCAGATCCGCGATCGAAACGTCCGGGGTCGCCAGTTTTTCCCCGTACCGCATATCCCTGCCGATCCACTCCACAGGTAAGGAATCGCCTTCCGTCTCGAGGCGGCGGCAGCAGGCACGGCAGATGGGCGCAAACGGGTTGTCATTGATTTCACAACCTTGAACAATCGGGATCCGCTCGTCCAGCAGAGAAACCAAACCGCGGATGATGCGCGACTTGGCTTGGCCACGTTCTCCCAGAAAAACCATATGGTGTCCCGAGAGAATGGC
>JBOHVR010000236.1:0-3778 GCA_050735755.1 Binatia bacterium | reverse complement strand
GTATGGATTTGACGCCGAGCCGTCTTTCTTGGCGCAAACTCGGCGCCGCAACATCTTCTGGGCAATGTATCCAGCTTGCTGTGTCGCTGTCAATCCGTGATCAGATACCTGGCCTAAAGTAGGCTTCATTTGCTCTCCGTAGGCACGTTGAATATAGAGCGAGGATAGTATAGAGGAGAGAGAATTTTGAACGCTGTTTTCAGGAGAGATTTATGGCGATCCCATCCGTAGGCGCCGATTTTCCCGCGGCTAGTCTGAAGGACACCGACGGCGAAACGGTGGAGTTCCCGGCCGTGTTTGCCAATGCGCCGGCAACGGTGGTCTTTTTCTACCGCGGGCGTTGGTGACCTTGGTGCCGGGCCCAGGTGACGGCCTTCGTATACGAATCGGAACGATACACTCCTGAGAAAATCCAGGTCCTGGGAGTTAGCGTTGATCCGCCGGAGCAAGGAAAAAAGTTCTTAGAGCGGGTGACGCGCGACTGCCAGGAGGACCGGCCTCAAATTGTGCTTGATCCCTATCCGTTACGCCTGCTCAGCGATTCCGATGGCGTGTTGATTCGCGCCGTTGGGACCGGCAACGAGGGGCATTGGAGCGGTTTCATTGCTCATCCTGTAACCTTGGTCGTGGATCCGAAGGGAAAGATTCGTTGGGTTTACGAAAGCGAGAGCGCCTCGGATAGACCTAGCCCCGTTGCATTGGCCAAGACCGCCGTCGATATCGCCAAAAACAAATAGGGATGCAGGGACTGGTGGATCATTTTTTGTGACTTGCCAGTCAGCCGCCCAGAACAGAGATTCTTCGCCGGAGTTTACCCTGAGACGCGAAGTCGAAGGGGCTCAGAATGACATCAGAAGAGACTGTCATCCTGAGCAACGCGAAGGATCTCGCATGCCATGATAGCGCGGATTGTAGGGGCAAGCCTGTGTGCTTGCCCTCTGAATTGATCCAGTAGCCCACCCATCTTCTATTCCATCGCATCCTGCCAGACGCTAAGATAACTCTGTGGACTTTGCGGAGTTTTGTGCGGTTTGTCATCGCTTGGAGTCTACCCGTGGCCGCCTTGAGAAGGCCGCCTTAGCGGCTCATCTTCTCTCTCAACTTTCCCCTGAGGAGATTCCGTGGGCCGTGGCTTTTTTGACGGGGCGCCCGTTTCCCGCCTCCGACCCGCGGGTGTTGGACCTGAGCTGGTCCGCTCTTGCCAAGTTTCCGTCCGTTAGCGTTCAGCCGAGCTCACGCCTGACTCTCTTGGATGTGGGCGCGGGTTTTGCTGCGATCGCGGCCGCGAAAGGCAAAGGGTCGCGTCAGGCAAAGATCGCCCGCTTGGCACAACTATTTTGCAAAGCCACTGAAGACGAGCAGAGCATTCTCAGAAGAATCCTTCATGGCGAAATGCGGATTGGCCTTCATGATGGACTCGTCGAGGACGCGATTGCAAAAGCGTCAGGAGCTGATCTCGCAACGGTAAGGCGATGCGCGCTTTTTCTTTCCGATCTCTCCGAGGTGGCACGCATCGCACTGACCCAAGGCTCGGCCGGGTTAAAGCAAGTTGGAATCTCCCTTTTTATTCCTCTTCTGCCAATGTTGTCGGAGCTGGGGGAACAATTTTCTGACATTCTTGCCGCCCATCGAGGGAAAACCACGCTTGAGTTCAAGTACGATGGCGCCCGGATTCAGATTCACAAGCGGGGTGATCTCGTTCGGATCTGGAGCCGCCGGCTTACCGAAGTTACTTCAAGCCTGCCCGATATTGTTGCTGTCGCGCGTGGTCTAAAAGGGGAGACGTTCATCCTGGATGGCGAAGTCGTTGCGGTAGGAAGCAATGGCCGGCCGTTGCCGTTTCAAGAGCTCATGCGCCGATTTCGTCGCGTTCACAAGGTGGAGGCGCTCGTTAAAGAAATCCCGCTTGCGCTTTATCTGTTCGATTGTCTCTTTCTCGATGACCAGTCTCTTATTGACGAGTCCTATAACGACCGCTGGGTGAATCTGACGCGGCTGACCGGGGGCGCCCACCTTGCAAAGAGAACAGTTGTCACTGAAGAAAAGGCGGCCAAAACTTTTCTCCAGCAGGCTTTGGCGGAAGGGCACGAGGGCGTCATGGCGAAAGATCCGGCGAGTCCTTATTTGCCTGGGAACCGTGGCAAACGATGGTTCAAGGTGAAGCCTGCAGTGACGATCGATTGCGTGATTGTGGCGGCGGATCGCGGTTCGGGGCGGCGGCGCGGCTGGCTCTCCAATTACCACCTCGGCGTCATCGACGAAGCCGGCGGGTTCGCCCCCGTAGGTAAAACCTTCAAGGGTCTAACGGATCAAGAGTTCACGGAAATGACCGCAAAGCTCCGGACGCTGGAAGTGGGCGATGATGGCTATACGGTCACGGTGCGGCCGGAGATCGTGGTCGAGGTCACCTACAATGAAATTCAGAAAAGCCCGCAGTACTCCTCGGGCTTTGCTCTCCGCTTTGCACGCATTACGAGGCTCCGCGAGGACAAAGCTCCCGATCAGGCAACAACCCTAAGGGAACTCCTCAATCTTTACGAGCATCAATTTCTATCCAAAGGCCGCCTGGAGTTATAATTCGGACTCCGAAAAATCTTTCATGACGCCGCAGCTTCTCGCCTTGCTTACGTCGGTCTGCTACGCGACGGCCTTGGTATCAGCGCGCCGCGGATTGCGCTATTCGACTCCCGCCACGGTGACTTGCGTTTCTGTAGTGGTGCAGGTCGCGACGCTGTAGACCGTCGTCTTCTTGATGGGCGGAATTCCGCCGGTGTCGGCGGAGGCGGTGCTGCTGTTCATCCTTGTTGGTCTGAGCCAGTTGGCTGTACGCTTCCTCGCCTATGGAGGCGTCTCGAAGATCGGCGCCTCGCGCAGCAGCGCCCTGCAGGCGGTAAGCCCGCTGATCAGCGCTACGGTGGCAATTTTCTTGCTTCAGGAAAGAGCAACCGCGGCGGTGCTTTCAGGAACTGTGTTGATTGTTTGCGGGATTGTCTTGATCTCGTGGAAGGCCGAGGAGCAGATTGCGACCTTTCGCTGGTGGCATCTGCTTCTCCCTTTGGGAGCCGCTTTCCTGACCGGAATCAATCACCCGATTAGGCGTTATTCGTTGGCTCTCTCCAACGAGCCAGTCTTCTTTTCGGCGCTGATGGGAACGGTGTCGCTTGCGGCTTTTCTGGGATACATCGGCTTTCCTTCGACCACGAAGCGTCTAGTGTGGAACCGCCGCGCCGCTGGCTATTTTCTGGTGACGGGGCTCGCGGAAACCGTGTCAATCACGTCAATCATCACGGCTTTAAGCGTCGGACCAGTGGTGGTTGTCGCTCCCATAGCCGCCATGTATCCGCTGTGGGCTTTGTTGGGCGCGGCGATTTTTCTGCGGGAAGTTGAAAGAGTCAATGCCAAGACCATTTTCGGAAGTCTGAGCGTCGTGGCCGGAGCGATAGCGATTCATCTGGGTCGGTGAGGGGAGACAAGAGACAGAGTTAGAGGAAGAAAAGGTTGACAGCGGGATTCGCCGAGAATAAACAGAACTGCAAATCAGGAGGCAACCTTATGAAACTGACGCGGCTGGGCGTGGGCCTTGTGATCACGATCTCTTTGTTTGCCGGCGCTTGCGACTTTGTCAACAAACTGACCGCGACCAAAATCAAGGATATTCTGGACCATCCGAGGGATTACGATAAAAAAGAGGTGACCGTCTACGGCACTGTGACCGAAGAGGCTTCTCTGTTCGTTGTGAAATATTTCGCGATTCGAGACGACACCGCAACGATCACAG
>JBOHVR010000235.1:0-9856 GCA_050735755.1 Binatia bacterium | reverse complement strand
GGGGACATGTTTGCCAAGAAACTCCGTAAAAATACGGGCCGTGATATCGTTTCCGCCCCCAGGCCGATAACCGACGTAGATTTTTATCGTCTTGCCGCGGAAATATTCTGCGGCTTCGAACGCTTGGGCCGACTGCACGCCCAGGATTGCGAACAACGACAAGCCGACGCCGATAAGTCCCACCCTGCTGTTTTTTCTGGACTCGGAATGGACGGCCATATTGTTCCTCCCTCTTTGCGAACGTTGACTACCTCGGAAAGACCCCAAGGAGTCGGGCAGACCATGGCGGGTCGAAGTGGAGAGCCGCCGCGGAGGCCGGCAGATCAGGGTGGTGTAAACCGCGCCGGGCGCGTTACTGCTGCGGCAACTCGGCTACCTCGGCAACGAAAACCAACTCCGGCTCCTGGTCGGTTCCTACCGGCCGGACGAAGACCCATTGCCCGTCACGGGGGTTTTCGACGATCTCCACCTCGCTGCCGTCGCGTAGGACTAGTCGAGCCCCCACGGGTAGGTCCTGCAGCATGATTTCGGCTCCGCGAACCCGTTTGGTTACCTTGAACTGGCCTGATTGTTGAGTCATGGGCGCAACTCCCCCACTGACTGAGCTAGAAGAAGAAGGTGATGTTTTTGGCCAACAGGACGTTTTGATCCAGGATCACCGTCCGTTTGGCGATTTTCCACCCGGCGGCACTATCGCGGCGCAATACCTGCTCCCTCTTGCCCACAAACAGATCCCACTCGTCCTGCACCCGGTTGCGGTACACGATAAACCGGTCCCGCTCCTCCACCTCATCACCCCGCGCCGCCACGATTTGCACGTTGCTGATCACGTGCCGCACCCGCGATAGCGGCTCTTCGCACCAGTGAATCCCTGTCATGATCTGCCGCACCCGCCCCACCAGGATTCTCTTTCCCTCATCTATCCACGAGATCTCCGAGTCAGCGCTGCTGTTCTCGCGCTCGTGCTCCCCGAATTTCATGTTGCGGCGGATGGGCACATGATAGTGGATGTCGTCGGCGAGGAACTGGATCCACTCGTCGTAGCGGCGCTCGTCCAGCAACTCCGCCTCCATGGCGAGGAACTCTTCGATCTCGCGCTGCAGCAGCAACCGCTCCAACGCCTGTTGCATCTCCTCTAGACTCATTGAAGCGGTCATCGTTGTCGCTCGGCCCGCTCGGGTTTCGCTGTTACCGTCCTGTCGGTCTTTCTCGATAAAGGTCGTCCCAGCTTCCCGCCTCCATAAATGCCAACCACCGGCGCAGCCGAGATCTTTGGTTCTCTTCGGCAATCTCATAATTGAGCGTAATGCCAGGGACGCGATCATCCGTAAAGTTATGCCCCAAGCCGCACTGGAAGTTATAGGGCAATCTCGCAGCGATCGTGCCGCTGCTGGCGGCATGGGCATAGTTCCAGTTCTCCATGTCGTCCGACTCGGTCAAACCCGCCGGCCCACAGTAACGCATCATGTACCGGCGTTGCGCGTCCTTGACCACCTTGGGCGCATTCTTATCGACCGGGAACAAACGCCAGCTCTCCGTTACTCCAACCCCGTGGGGGTGCCACTGGAGTATGCGCTGCTCCTGAACGTTGACATTGGGGAAGATCAGGGCGCCACCCCCGTGCAGGTACTGAGCTTCGTACTTCTTGGCCCGTTTCTCCCGAGCCTCTCGATAGTAAGCGTCCACCTCCGGAGGTTCCGTCTGCCACGTGTCCACGTAGGGCGCTACCCCGGGAAGTTCGTAGATTTTCTCATGCCCCCCATGCCCCAACTCTCTGCTGGACATTTCGTAGGCCTTCGAAGGGAAGACCGCACGCATTGGATGGCGCCCGCCCTGGTCACGCTCGCCTTGGGGACCGATAGCAGCCACGTTGATAGAGCGGTGCGTGGTTACGCCGTGGAGCCGATCACCGTCGAAGCTAAAGGCGGGAAACTTCCAGTTGCAAGGCAAGCGCCACCGCATTACCGGGCGGAAGAACTCCACGCCGCCATCCTCGCCGTCCGAACTTTCGAAACAGCGCCGGATACCGGGGGCGAAGACCCCCAGATATTCTTCAAAGGGAGGTCCTTTAGGATCCCACGTGGCCCAGAGAGAGCCATAGTAGTTCCGCAACTGAGCCACCTCGTGCAGGCCGAAGGCGTTCTTGTCCAACTCCTCCCGGTACGCCGCCTTGAAGTGGGGCACGCCCACCAGCCGGCCGTCAGTGTCGTAGCTCCACCCGTGAAAGGGACACGTGAACAGCCGGGTGTTCCCCTCGTCGTACCGGCACACCTTCATGCCCCGGTGACGGCAGGTATTCAGGAACACGTGGAGTTTGCCCTTGTGGTCCCGCACCAGGATCACCGACTCCTCCCCCATGCGGGACTGGAAGAAGTCGCCGGGGTTAGGCACCATCGATTCGTGCCCCACAAACAGCCAGGCCCGAGCGAAGACCTGCTCCAGCTCTTGCCGGTAGATGTCGGGATTCACATATACTTCACGATTTACCAGTCCCCGCTCCAGGTCTACCAAGTGTCGCAGCGACCGGTCGCCTAGTGAACGAAGGATCTGAACCATGAATGCCTCCTGATGCAGTGAGGTGCTTTATGCCGTGTTGACGCCGGGCGTCGACGCGAACGTGCGCGCTTTAAAGATGCCGAGCGCCCGCGCATGCATCACACGGAACAGCCCGTACCAAAGCCGGTGTCATTTGTCAACGAGCCGTTCGTGTGAGCGGGAGTCGGCATCGCATTGGCTCACTTTTCTACAACCAACGAACCACTTCACGAACGAGCTTAACGACAAATAATCGAGCACATGACGCTCACGAGACGCATCGCGACCGCAAGCAGTGCGGAAAAAACCATTCAGACGGTCAGGAGGTTGTTGATTTTTGGAGCGGGCGACCGGGATCGAACCGGCGACGTCCAGCTTGGGAAGCTGGCATTCTACCGCTGAATTACGCCCGCTCAGGACGCGGTAGAGACCCATTCTACATATGGGATAATGCCTGTGATGTCAATTAAGCAAGCGGTAGTGACTCAAGCAAGCATCGCGGTAGTGGTTCAATTTTCCGTTTTCGCTTCAGGACGTCAGCCATTGTCATTCTGAGACGCAACGCGACGAAGAATATCGTGTGCCGGCGCGCATAGGGAGAGATTCTTCGCCTCTGCTGCGCGTCGGCTCAGAATGACATTGCCGTAGCGTTGCCTGCAAACTGAACCACTACCAGCATCACACAGCGACGAGATCGATTTCAATCAGAGCGCCCTTGGGAAGCCCGGCAACCACAACCGTCGAGCGCGCCGGCCGGGCATGTCCGAGATATTCTTCGTAAACCTCATTCACCGCGGCAAAGTCACTCATATTCGTTAAAAAAACCGTTGTCTTGATGACCTGATCCATCGATGACCCTGCCGCCTCCAAAACCGCTTTGAGATTCTCCAATACTTGCATGGTCTCGGCCGCAATTCCGCCTTCAACCAGGTTGCCGGTTTTCGGATCGAGACCGATTTGTCCCGCGGTATAGATAAATCCGTTGATTTTGATGGCCTGTTCGTAAGGACCAATGGCCTTGGGAGCGGCATTGGTGCGAACAGCTTCTCGTGTCATTACCCTTCCTCCAAACTCTGTGATTAAAGCCACGGTAGTATAGCAGAGCAACGCAGCGGAACAAACTTAGGATGATCTACGTCTCGGGCGCGGCGCCTATTGCCTAAGGCCTACGGCCCTTGTACCTTGGCCTCATGACACTGCTCACCGCCCACCGGATCCTGATCTCGACCGCGATCGCATTCTTCATTTTTCTTTCGCTTTGGGAATTGAACAACTATCTCAAGACGGAAGAATTCTGGAGCTGCGCACGCGCGGCGCTCTATTTTCTTGTCGCGGGCGGATTCGGCGTATATCTAAAATTTCTCAAGCAGTGGTACCGGTAGTCAATCCGGTTGCGGCGTCTGCTACAACTCCTTCCACACCTTAGCCAGACTCTCTGCGTAGACGCTTAAATCCCATTCACAAAAATGGCCGAAAGGCGTCAAATCCACGTGATACCCGCCGCCGCGCAGCCGTTCGGCTAACTCATTAAGAAAGCTCTCGGCAAATTGCGGTGTGCTATTCCTCCCTCCCAGATGGGTAAAGGAATGCAAGACGACGTTTCCCAAGCTCCGCTTATGCGCCAGCCATTTGACGTGCTTGACCGTCTGGCGCAGCACGGACAGCCGCCGCTCAGCCTCTTCGTCGCCCTCTTCTGCATGAACAAAAATCACCACCGCGGCGCGGACCTCTCCTTCGTCATGCCGCGGTGGAATTCCCGGCAAGGTTTGAGAAAAAGCTTTCCACCAAAAGCGCTTTGCCTGAAAACACAGAAGCTTCATTGCACCAGGAAATTAACATAGTCTTCTATCCAACCCCAGGCCGGAAGAGCGTTGCTTAAACGGTTGGCCGCTGCTAAGTTTCGTCCCATATGCCTTTTGAGCCTTTCATTACCGAGATAAGCGAAGAGCAGATCCGGCGCGAGCGCCAGAAAGCCAGAGAATTACGCCAAACCCAATGGTGGAAGAGACGGCGTTCCACCGGCATTTGCCACTACTGCAGTAGGAAGGTCTCCGCCCGGGAACTGACCATGGATCACATCGTGCCTCTCATCCGCGGCGGGAAAAGCACTAGGGGAAACGTGGTTCCAGCCTGTAAAGAATGCAACACGAACAAAAAATACCGTTTGTTGATGGATTGGAATGAGTATCTAGATCGTTAATCGTGCTCGTGTCGACATTGACACTCGTTCGGGAGACAGGATCACGAACACGCTGCTGAGCGCAATACTGATGCAGGAACTCAAGCGGTTTTTAGACCGTCGCGTCATAGTCAAAGTGGGCGATATCACCAAAGAAGACGTGGATGCGATCGTCAACGCCGCCAATCGCAGCCTCCTCGGTGGCGGAGGCGTCGATGGCGCAATCCATCGCGCCGGCGGGCCGGAGATCTTGCAAGAATGCAAACAAATCCGAGCTACGAAATACCCCGATGGGGTGCCGACCGGAGAAGCGGTCATGACAACCGCGGGCAAGATGTCGGCCGGTCATGTGATTCATACCGTTGGCCCGGTTTATGGAGTCGGCGGCAAGGACAAAGCGGAATTGCTCGCGGCCTGTTACCGTAACTCCTTGAAGCTGGCCGCCGACAAAGGCCTCAAGAGTATAGCTTTCCCCGCCATCTCCACCGGCGTTTACGGTTACCCATTGGATGAAGCCGCACGGGTCTCTTCGCATGCGCTTGCGGAATTCCTTAGCTTCGACTCGTCGATTCTCGAAGTGAGGCTTGTGTTCTTTGCCTCAAAAGACGCCGAGATCTTCTTAAGCAATAATTGTTTTACAGGCTGAGTTTTGGCGTCAGCAGGACTTAGGGGGTGTTACTGGTAAACCGCAAGGAGGAACGATATGCCTAAACCCGTGAAGGAATTCGAGGTTCATCCTTATGTTCAGTTCATGACGGACAAGTACAGCGCGTACCGCGAATGGATCGAATCCGAAGGAAATCCGATTGTCAGCGGCTCGCATGTCGCGGATGTGCGCACTCTGGACTTAGGAGAATGGAGAAGGCGCGGGGCAAAGGGCGCATATCTGAGTTTCTCAGACCAACTGGTGGCCGACGGATACGTCTGTGAGATTGCGCCCGGAAAGAGCGTCAATCCACACCGTCAACTCTACGAGGAAATCGTTTTGATCGCCGCGGGAAGAGGGGCCACAACCCTATGGTATGAAGGGAGTCCGAAAAGAACCTTCGAGTGGGAGCGGGGAAGTCTTTTCGCGATCCCGCTCAACGCCTGGCATCAGCATTTCAACGCGAGCGGAACCGAACCGGCCCGATTTTTTGCGCTGACCAGCGCGCCCGTGGCCCTTGAGCTCTACCGCGATCCGGAGTTCATCTTCAACACCGATTACCAGTTTAAGGACCGCTTCGATCCGGCGGAGGAAGATTTCTTCAGCAAGCCGGGAAAGTATTTCACCGAATACTACGGCGGCATACTGCACTCCAATTTCATCGCGGACATTAGAAAAATCAATCTGGTGCCCCGCGAAAGAAGAGGCAAAGGGAACCGCAACATGTATATCCACATGGCGGGCGGTTCGATGCTTGCCCATGTGTCACAGTTCCCCATCGGAACGTATAAAAAGGCCCATCGCCATGGACCGGGAGCTCACGTGTACCTTTTGGACTCAACGGGCTACACGCTCATGTGGAAGGAAGGTGAACCGCCGCAGCGTTATGACTGGCACGAGGGCAGTGTTGTGTCCCCCCCCGCCGGCACCTGGCACCAGCACTACAACACGGGCAGGGAGCCCTGCCGTTTTGTGGCGCTGCACGCCAATAGCGCCATCCAGAGAGAAGAGGGAGGAGTGGAGCAGATTGAGTTTGAGGACGAAGACCTGGTGCTGCGCAAGATGTATGAAGAAGAATGCGCCAAGAGCGGCGTGGTTGCAGACATGTAAATGCGCTTCCAGTCTCGGAACCACTTGCAATCCGGCGGCGAGAACGAATAGGATCGGCGAATCGCTTCCGCGGCAGCTCGGATAAGGAGGTCCGCATGAACAGAATCAGGATTTGGCCCAGTGAAGTCATCTTCGGCCTGGCGCTAGTCGCCGTTACGCTCCTGACGTATTCACAGGCTTTCCCAGCCTCCCAGGCAGATACAGCGAGCCGCGCAGGAAAAACAGAATCGCTGGAAGAACTGTACGAGAAAGCGAAGAAGGAGGGTGGCCGGCTCAATTTATACCTTTCGATGTCAAGCAAAGCCCAGCAGGTAACGCTGCCCGCCTTTCGCAAACGCTTTCCCGGGATCGAGGTTGATCAGATTGACGCTACCTCCGACAAGCTCGTTGCGCGGGCGGTCACGGAAGCCCGGGGAGGTAAGGTGCACGGCGATATTTTCGGCGGCCGGCTCGGCTATATCGCGCAGATGAGAGAGCAAAAGCTCCTTACCGAGCTGGCTATTCCCGAAGCGGCAGCGTATCCAACTGAACTCAAGGGACCGGACTGGGTGGCAACCGACCTGCAATTTATCATCGTCGGCTGGAACACCACCCGAGTCAAAAAGGCGGATGAGCCGAAACAGTTCGAGGATCTGGCCGATCCCAAGTGGAAAAATAACTTGATTGCCGAGCCCCGCGATTTTCAGCTTTTGATCGGACTGGCCAAACGCAAATACAATAATGACGAAAAGGCCGTTCAGCTTCTGAAGAAAATCGCCGCGAATAGCGTCGAGTTTCATAAAGGGCACTCCCAGCTTGCCGAACTCCTGGTAGCGGGCCAGGCATCAGTCTGCCTGACCTGCTACTCGCATCACTTTCCGACGTTAATAAAAAAAGGGGCCCCGCTCGATTACATGCTTTCCGAGGGCATCGGCGAAGTCGGCGGGACCGTCGCGATCCTAAAGGGCGCGCCGCACCCGAACACAGCCTTGCTCTGGGCGCGCTGGGCCACGAGCGAAGAGGGGCAACGAGTTTATGCGCAAGCCGGAGAGACACCGGCGCATCCAAAGGTGGAGCCTACCCAGAAAACCCGACCCGTGAAGAATTATGCGCTTAGTGTTGAAGACGTGCGCGAGTTTTCTCGATACGAGAAGCTATGGAAAGAGATTTTCACTCTCCGCTGAGCCCCGTTTCGATTGATCTACTCTTTACGGCGGAGCAGAGAAGAACTAGGTTTCCAGTGCTTGCTTAAGCGTGTCCCATTCCGTCATCGGCAATGAGCAGGTAAAATCATGGCATACGTAAACAGTCGGCTTGCCATTGAGCTGCCCCTTGCCTTCGAGCAGCGGCGAGGCCTGCTTTAGACCGTCACCCGGCGCAAAAACTTGAAGTGTTTGGTTAGGCAGATAGAGCAAGCGGATCTTACTCAGCAGATCCTGCATCCGCGGCTCCCGCCTGTCACCCACCAGGACAATCTCTTTTGGTTTTTCGAGATAGAAGTCTAACGCCGACAGCATCTGGGCAAAGCCAAAAGGCTGCTGCTCCAGGGCGTCATAATAAACACGCAGGGTCTTCTCGGCTTTTTTAAGATAGTCTTCTTTTGCGGCGTAGTGATACAGCCGGAGCAATCCCAGCGCGGCCATAGAGTTTCCGGAGGGAACCGACCCGTCAAAAGCCGGTTTGGTGCGGGTGATCAGGGCCTCGCTGGATTCGCCCGCAAAAAAGAAGGCGCCGCCGTCCTCATCCCAGAACTCCCGGATCATGATTTCCGCAAGCTGCTCGGCGCGGCGCAACAGCGACCGGTCCAACGTCGCTTCATAAAAATCCAAGAGACCCACGATCAGAAAAGCGTAGTCATCGAGAAATCCTTTGAGGCGCGCCTGACCGTCTTTGTACGAGTGAAGGAGAAATCCGCCCGCAAACATGCGACTGAAGATAAATTCAACCGTTTGCTGTGCCGCCGTCCGGTAGCCTTCCGTCCCCGTGATCTCATATGCCGCCGCCAGACCGGAAAGCGCCAGTCCATTCCAAGAGGCGAGGATTTTTTCATCGCGAAACGGCTTGACCCGCTTCTCCCGCTCCTGGAAAAGTTTCGCCTGCGCATCGCTAATCAACTTCTCAATGTCATCCACGCTTGTGCTGAAGTATCTGGCCGCCTGCTCCACAGTCAGAATCGGATGGAGAATGCTCTTGCCTTCAAAATTGCCTAAGTCACTCACGTCATAAACGCGGGCGAAGATTTCCGCCTTCTCTTCACCGATGACGGCGGCCACCTCCGCCGGCGTCCAGATGAAAAACTTTCCCTCTTCTCCTTCGCTGTCGGCATCCTGCGTGGAATAAAAACCTCCCTCACCATGGAGCATCTCGCGCAGGAGATAGTCCACGGTTTGTTCAACCACGCCCTTAAACAGCGAGTTCCCCGTAATGCGAAACGCGTCGACATAGATGCGCAGGAGCTGAGCGTTGTCGTAAAGCATTTTTTCGAAATGGGGAACCAACCATTTGGCGTCCACAGAATAGCGATGGAATCCGCCGCCCAGGTGATCGTAGATGCCGCCCTCGGCCATCTTTGTCAAGGTATGGGCCACCATCTCTAAGACGCGCTCGTCTTTGGACCTGCGGTAATCGCGGAGGAGAACTTCGAAAACGCTGGCGTTGGGAAATTTGGGCGCGCCTCCAAATCCCCCGTGGTCGGAGTCATAGCCTTGGGCGAGCTGAGCTGCAGCTTTCGGCAATAAATCGCGGGCGAAAGGCCGGTCGCTTGGGCGCAGCGCGCCGAGACGGTTGAGCCCTCCCAAAATCTGCTCCACGCTGCGCTCGATGTCTTGAGGTTTTTGCTGGTAGGCGTCAGCCACCGCTCTGAGAACCCGCGGAAAGCCCGGGACTCCGTAGCGATCCTCGGGAGGAAAATAGGTGCCGCCGTAAAATGGCTTTCCTTCCGGCGTGAGAAAAACCGTCATCGGCCAGCCGCCGCGGCCCGTCAGCATCTGCACGGCATTCATGTAGACCTCGTCGATATCGGGCCGCTCTTCGCGGTCGACTTTGATGCTGACGAAAAGCTCGTTCATCAGTGCCGCGATCTTTTGATCCTCAAAGGATTCGCGCTCCATCACGTGACACCAATGACAAGCTGAGTAACCGACGCTGAGAAGGATGGGCTTATTTTCGCTCTTCGCCTTCTGAAACGCTTCGTCCCCCCAGGCGTACCAATCCACGGGATTGTGCGCGTGCTGGAGCAGATACGGGCTGGTTTCGTGAATGAGACGATTGGTATCCATGGGGGAAATCCGGCGAGTTGAGAAGAGAGAGTTTCTTGCCTTCTGTAACCCACTAGCACCTGCCCTTTAGGTTGTAAAGGCACTGGGCATGGGCATGGGCACGCCGCCGATCCCTTTACCCTTGGATTT
>JBOHVR010000234.1:0-18239 GCA_050735755.1 Binatia bacterium | reverse complement strand
GGACAAGAAGAGTAAAAAGGCGGTCTTAGGTTCACCGACCACGTTTTGGGAAGTGGGTTGGGGCGGAGCCGAGGTTGAGGTCGATCCGGAGACGGGCGTGGTGGAAGTCTTGAAGTATTTCTCTGTTGCGGACGCGGGCAGAGTCATCAATCCCGTACAATGCCTGGGCCAGGATGAAGGCGCCATCATGTTCGGTTTGGGCCATACGCTGTATGAGGAAATGATTTACGAAGAAGGCCAGGTGTTGAATCCAAATCTCGTCGATTATCGAGTTCCCACATTCCGCCATCTGCCCAAGGACCTGACTTCCGTTCTTCTCGAAAATGGCAACGGCCCCGGACCTTTCGGTCTGAAAGGGTTGGGTGAGGGAGGTTTGTTACCCGTTGCCTCAGCCATCGGGAATGCCGTCGCCCGGGCCACCGGCGTGCGCATCTATGAGCTTCCTTTAACGCCAGGCAAGGTGTGGCGCGCGTTGAGAGAAAACAGCGAGCAGAAAGCCGTCAACAGTAACCAGAAGGCAGTAAGTAGTAAGCAGAAGGCGGTCGGCTCCTGAATTCTTTGAAATTGGGAATGCAATGCTGCGACCGTTTCGTCTCGAAGAACCCCATACCGTAAGCGAGGCCACAGCGCTCCTGGCGCGTCATGGCGAGTCCGCGCGAATCTATGCCGGCGGCACCGAGCTCCTCTTGGCCATGAAAGAAAGACTGGTTCACTGCGAGCGGCTCATCAATATAAAAAAAATTTCCGGTCTTGATCATGTGGGACGTGAGAATGGCACAATTGGGATTGGGGCTTTGGCAACGCATCAAAGGCTCGAAGAAAGCGCGGTGCTGGATCAATGCATTCCCGCCCTCACTGCCATGGAGCGTAACGTCGCCAACGTGCGGGTGAGGGGAATAGGAACATTGGGCGGTAATCTCTGTTTCGCGGAGCCGCATTCCGACCCCGGTACTCTGCTTTTAGTTCTGGGCGCAAAGGTTTGCGCGGAGAAGCGCGAAGGAAAACGAGAAATCCCGATCGATCGGTTTTTTATCGGCGCCTTTGAGACCGCGCTGGGAGGGGAGGAGATGGTTACTGAGATTCAGATTCCCGTTCCTTCGCCCGGAAGCGCGGCAACCTATATCAAATTCGGCTATCTGGAGCGGCCGACCGTGGGCGTGGCGCTTTATCTCGCGCTGGATGCGGCGCGCGAGGCGGTAACGACTGCGCGCGTCGCTGTCGGCTCCGCCGGGCCGCAGCCGAAGCGAGTGGTAGAGGCAGAGGCGCTCTTAGATGGGACTGCGCTAACCGAGGCGACACGGCGAATCGGCCAAGCAGGAGAAGTCGCAGCGCACGCGTCTGACGCGGTCACTGACGTCCATGGGGCCGCGGATTATAAAGAGCACTTGGTCGAGGTTCTTTTGAAGAGAGCTTTTGAGAAGGTGATAAGGGATTGCCGGAGCGCAAGAAAGTGAGCGGCGAATTAGTTTCAGAATCGAGGATGACAGCCGGAGAGAGCCAACTGATAGCGATCGAGTTTACGCTGAACGGAAACCGACAGCGCCTAACGGTTGAGCCCCGTGAGCTATTGCTGGATGTGATCCGTAACCGGTTGCATTTGAAGGGCACGAAGAAGTCTTGTGACATGCAGGTGTGCGGCGCCTGTACGGTGCTCATCGACGGCCGGCCCGTGAGCTCGTGCACCTTCCTTGCGTTTGAGGTGAATGGCCGCACCGTCCTGACCATCGAGGGATTGGCACAAAAAGGCAAGCTCCATCCCTTGCAGGAATCCTTTATTGAGCACGGGGGCTTTCAGTGCGGTTTTTGTACTCCAGGGATGATTCTTTCGGCCAAGGCTTTGCTCGACACCAATCCCGACCCGACGCAAGAAGAAATCGTCCATTTCATGGAAGGCAACATTTGCCGCTGTACCGGGTACAAACTGATCCTGGAATCTATTCACGCCGCGGCCGAGAAAATGCGCTCTGCCTAAGGTTAGTCTCCGCGCTTTCCATCGCGCGCTTTGCCGTTGGTTTTGAGTGTTGCGCTTTCATTCGGCTCGGTCGTTCAATTGAATTTGACTGGACCGATCTGTCGTGCGAATTTCAATTATGCCGGCAACACCTACCCCGGATCTGTTTAAACGCAGAGAGACTCACTTCGTTCTGTGGCGGTCCAGGCACACGGAGCCCGCGCCGAGACTGATCCTAGGAAAATTTAAACCGGGCAATCCCCCAACCTTGATCGATCGGCGCGCTTTTGATCTGAAGCTTTCAGCTACAGCACCGGGTCTTTGGGAAATAGCTGCGGCCGAGTGCGACCTGGCGGAGGGCGGGGTTTACCATTATTGGTTCGAAGTTCGGGACAGTAATCCTTACAAGCCAGTTCACCCCCGCATTCTGTGCACCGATCCAACGGCTTGGACTGTGGACTGGCGCCTGTTAGCGCCGACAGTTAATGAGCCGTCGTTTGGCGAGGACGATCGCGATCCAGCGGCGGTTATCAAGTTTCACGATGGAAGGCTTCTGCCGTGTGATCCAGGCGGCGAGACCGTTGATTGGGAGGGGGATCGAGGTCTCGAAACTCTGCCCGCCAACAACCGTCTGGTGATCTATGAATTGCCGACGGCCTGGTCCAGAATTGGCGCCACAGGAACTGCGGAAGTTAGTGTCGGCACCTTCCGCGATGTTGTTTCCCTAATTGAGGCCGGCGCCAGCGCGGCCAATTTCGTCGGCACGGTGGCGCTGGATGCCGGCCGCGCACATCTCCTGGACCTTGGCGCTAACGCTTTGGAGCTGCTTCCTCCTGCCGATAGCTTCGTCGATCGCGAGTGGGGCTATGCCACCAGCAATTATTTTGCGCCCGATCATGACCTGGGATTCCCGAAGGTCAATCTGTCTCCCACTCCCAATACGGACTTAGCGCGCCTGATTAAGACCTGTCACGGTTATGGAATTCGCTTTTTCGCCGACATGGTCATGGCGTTTGCCACGCGATACTCGTACCAGAACATTAATTTCTTGGACTTTCATGTGCAGGCGAATAGCGGCGATCCGGAAGAGTTCAGCAACGGCATAAGGCGCGAAGGCTTTGGCGGCGATTTATTC
Source organism: Binatia bacterium (assembly GCA_050735755.1). Taxonomy (GTDB): domain Bacteria; phylum Desulfobacterota; class Binatia; order UBA9968; family UBA9968; genus DATMAM01. The sequence continues at coordinate 15,153 of JBOHVR010000234.1, read as the reverse complement.
AAGTACAATTTTTCGCTTGAGAGTTACGATCCCATTTCGGGAGAAACAAAAACGCTGGTCCCGGCCAGGGCTCTTCTGATAACTCACCTTGCGCGTTGGATGCTGGATTTCCGCATTGATGGGATCAGAATGGACAGCATCCCCAACATTGGGAATTATGACTTTGTCGAAGAGTTTAAGAATTCCGCGCGGCATCTGTGGCGAACGCGTTGGGAGGAGCAAGGTCATCTGCCGGCTGGCGCCGACGAGCGCTTCCTTGTCGTCGGCGAAGACCTCGGTGTTTCCCTGGGCTGGATTACGCAGAACCGCCTCGATGGGCTATGGAACGAAATTTTCAAGCGCATGGTTCGTTGCGCGATCTTGGGCCAGAGCGATGAGACCGAGCCTAGTTTTGAATGGACCGTGCGCAAACTGATCGATTGCCGCCTGCTAGGGTTCCGCGACGGCGCGCAGGCCATTAACTATGTGACCTCCCACGATGTCGAAGGATTTCGCAACGAGCGCCTTTTTGATTTTCTCAACAACAATGGGGTTGTTGAGACGGAGAAGCGGATCAAGCTGGCGTTTGCGTGCCTATTAACCGCCGTAGGCATACCGATGATCTTTGCCGGTGAGGAGTTTGCTGATCAACATGACTTGCCCGTGCGCCATCCCGAGAAGCAGGTTGACCCTGTCAATTTCGACAGGCTTGAAGACGATTGGCGCCGGCGTATCTTTCAGTATGTTTCGCGACTGGTCAAGTTGCGCACAGGCTACGATGCCCTGGCGGTCAACGATACTCATTTCATGCATGCGGATTTTACCGGAGGGAAGAGGGTCGTCGTTTGGAAACGCGGCCAAGATTTCAGGGGAAAACTGGTCGTTGTTGTGGCCAACTTTTCCGAATATGAGACGCCCGCGCCCTTCAGGCCGGACGCGGAGTATGTGGTTCCCGGCTGGCCTGCCACCCCGGCAGGAAAGCGGTGGCGGGAAGTAACGCAAGACCGTGATGTGCCTAACGAATGGGTGGGGAGAGAGCCTATCTTTCCGTGGGAAGCGAAGGTTTATGCTTTGTTTTAAGCGGATTCGAAGCGTGGCTTGAAAGCAACGCTTGCGATAAAATTGCCCGATAAGGAGGAAGTGATCATGAATGTTCTCGCGGCCATTCTTACCCTTGTGCTTGGGTTCGCGTTATGGTCAAACGATGCGCAGGCCGTTGACCGGGGAAGTGACAAAGATGAATCCGCGCCCGCCGAGACGTCATCCGGCCTGGCAGCCGGTAGGAAGGCGGTGGACGCGAAGGATTTTACGGCTGCAGTCCAGCATCTCACGAAGGCAGCCGGTGAAACCCCGAAGGATGCGGATGTCCACAATCTCCTCGGCTACAGCTATCGCAATCTTCGTCAGTTTGACAAGGCTCTCGAACATTACCGTGTGGCATTGGAGATTGATCCGCGTCACCGCGGCGCCAATGAATACATAGGGGAGCTGTATCTGGAAATGGATCAACCGGCAAATGCCGAAAAGCATTTAGGCACGCTATCAAAAGCCTGCTTCTTTGGCTGCAAGGAATACACCGAGCTCAAAGAGGCGATCGAGAAGTACAAGACTAAGAAATAGATGACTGCGTGACGAGAACGCCGGCGCCCGGACTATTGGCCTTCCGAGGCGACATTAACGATCGTCACGTTAAACGAAAGCGTTTTGCCTGCCAGCGGGTGGTTAAAGTCAAGGACGACCGTGTCGTCCTTGACTTCGTGAATTCGCACGGGGTAGGTCTGGCCTTGAGGCGAAGTCGCCGCTAACTGCGCGCCGACCTTCAGTGATTCGGGAGGAATATTACCCTTGGGCACCTCGCGAAACGCGTTGGGGTCCACCTGCCCGTACGCATCTTCCGGCTTGAGCACGACATTTCTGTGGTCGCCCGGCTTCAATCCGGCAAGCTCTTTTTCCAGCGCCGGAAGCAGCTGAGCCTGACCGTGGGTGTAAGTCAGCGGCTGCTTCCCGTTATTTGATTCAATGACGGTTCCATTACTGTCGGAGAGCGTGTACTCCAGACTGACGCGGGAGCCATCTTTAATCAACGTCTCAGCTTTTTCCGTTTGAGCCAAGCCGTCGTAACCCAATCCAAACACAGACAACAAGATGAAAATCCACTGATAGCTCGTTTTCCTCATGGAATCTCCAGGGAATCTTCTGATGGCCGAGATCACTTTCTACATATACCCTGAAACCTCGTAAGACAACTGATTATCATTCGTGGCTCTTAGCTTGCGCGCGTGGAAGCGCGTCCTGCGCTCTGGATCGCCGGGTAAAATATTCATGAAGCGTCGTAACAGAAAAAACGAAAAGAAGACTCCTACAAGGCGAAAGCCTTCATGCGTCGAATGTGGTTCGAGCAGAGTCCTGCCGATTCTTTATGGCTTGCCCGGCAGCCACATGCGCCAAGCTCTAGCGCGCGGTCGAGCTGTGGTCGCCGATCGCGAAGACTGGGAGGGATTACCGCAATGGCATTGCGAGAATTGCGGCTGCCAATGGCGCGGAGAGTGGCGGAGATTCAAATTGCGCGCGCGACCTGCAACCGGGTAGGGAAGCTGGGCCCTGAAAAGATCACATCAGGGCAACCGCAGGCCGGTTGCCCCTACGTCGTCTTTTGCAAAAGCGCTATGGTTTCAACCTCGGCGGTCTGGGGAAACATATCGAAGGCTTGGATGGCCCGCGCTTCGTAGCCCTCCTGGGCGAGCCGGCTCAAGTCACGGGCCAGAGTCGCCGGATTGCATGAGACATAGATTATTCTCGGAGTTTCACAAGAGAGCAGGGATTCGAGAACATCCGGGCGCAATCCTTTGCGAGGAGGATTGAGCACGACCAGATCAATCTGTTGCAGTTTAAGCTTGGCGTCTTGCATCTCTTTAGCTGCATCCCCGGTGAAGAAGCGACAATTGCCGAATCCATTGAGCCGCGCATTCTGCTTGGCGGTAGCGATCGCGACAGCGCTCTCATCCATGCCCCAGACCAGTCGCGCCGACCCTGCCAGGTAAAGCGAGATCGGTCCAACGCCGCAATACAGGTCAAGCACTGCATCGCGGCCGTTTAGGGCCGCCCAGGCGAAAATTGCTTCGTATATCTTTGCCGCTACGGCCGGGTTCGTCTGCGAGAAAGCTTGCGCCGGGTAAATCAGCTTGAGAAAGCCGACGCGTTCCATAAGACTGTCACGGCCAGCCAGAACGCGAAAATCATTGCCCCAGATCACGTTGCCCTTTTGTTCATTGACATTGTGCAGCACTCCGGCAATGAACGGGAAGCGTTTTGTCAGCGCCCGCGCCAAACTTTGGCCCTGGGGAAATGAACGATGCCGCGTGACCAGAGTTAATAAGATCTCGTTGCGCCACAGGCTGTAGCGGAAATCTAGATAGCGCAACTGTCCTTGATCGTTTCTTTCGTCATAAGGAAGGATACCCAACGCAGGAAGGCGCCTCTTGAGAAACTGAAGCACCCGATTAACGGCCTCGGGGTGGACCGGGCATGAAGAAATATCCACGACTCGGTGTGTTTCGGGGACGTAGAGCCCCGTCAGGACATGTTGCCCAGCCTGGCGGACAACAAGCTTGACGCGCGTGCGGTAGCGGAGCCGGCGTGGTGAGGGAACCACAGGAGGCACTTTGAGTCCCGCTAGAACAGGATAAGCCGCGAGGGCGTCGGTGACAAGGCGATGCTTCATGGTTAACTGTCGCGGGTAGGGCAAATGGATGAAATTACATCCAAAACAGTTGGGATAGTGCGCGCAGGGAGGCGTGTAACTCGGCCGCCGCGCCTGGCGGGCAACGCGTCTGCGAGACCTTCTACGTTGAACAAGCATGCAGCCGAAGTATGACGGAGAAAAAGGGAAGGGGCAAACATCCGTGAGCAGCGAAATCTGAATCCTTTCAAAACGGGAAAGCCGGAAGGGCTTTTCTGTTCCCGGATCGACAATTTTTGAGGGTTGACGATAACGTGTGGGTTCATGGTACAAACGTCTTGCGCTAGCCGCTGTGCTTTATTGGGCATTGAGAAACGCTGCGCGCGGAACATCTAAACTGAAAAGGAGACAGGATAATGGCTAAAGCGAAGGTTTTCGTTTTTGCCCCCGCGGACCCTACGGGAGAGGCTCATAAAATGCTTGAGGACGCCGGGTGCGAGCTGATCTTCGGCAAAGCGAACTGGGACACGCCGCAGGGAAACAACGAGCTTGAGATGCTCAAATTTGCGGAGGGATGCGATGCCATGATGGGAACTTCGATTCGCAGCACCCCGATCACGCAAAAAATCATGCAGAGCTCGAACAAGCTGCGGGTCGTGGCGAAATTCACGATCGGCGTTGACGACGTGGACGTTGACGCGGCAAGCGAGTTGGGGATCATGGTTACCCACGGGCCCACGGAATCGAATTGGGGTGGGGTCGCAGAGGGCGCGATCAGCAACATGCTCACGCTTCTCAAGAAGACTCGGGAAAGAGACCGCTATCTGAAAACGACGGGGGGCTGGAGAAACCTGGATTACCAGGGGACGTTTGTCGGAAGCCGGGCGGAGGATGGCTATCCCGGTATCGTCATCGGAATTATCGGTTTGGGTAGAATCGGAAGCCGGATCGCCAAGCTGATGCGGCCTTGGGGCATGAAAATGATTGCGTATGATCCCTACGTTCCTGATTCCAAGTTTGAGGAATTCGGCGTGCAGCGCATGAAAGACCTTCCCAGCCTGTTGCGCCAATCCGACGTCGTAACTTTGCACGTCGTGCTGACGAAAGAGACGCGACATATGATCAGCGCGCCGCAGCTCGCCATGATGAAGCCGACCGCGGTTCTCGTGAACACGTCGCGCGGCTTTTGCGTGGATGAAAAGGCCCTGATCGAAGCCCTGCAGCAAGGAAAGATAGCCGGGGCGGCGCTTGATGTGTTCGAGCACGAGCCGTTGGCGGCTGACAGCCCGCTGCGGAAGATGGACGACAGGGTGCTGATTTCCCCGCATATGATCTCTTCCAACGTCGGCAGCGGTCTTAAGCCGGGTCTTCTTTGGGCGACGCGCTCGGTGATTTCGGCTCTCCGCGGAGAGATTCCGGATAACGTCTACAACAAAGACGTCCTCGAGCAGTGGAAAAGCCGGTTTGGCGGCAAGAGTCTATTGGGCTAGCCACCAGTTAAAAGGAAGAATTCTTTGAGAGGAGCGCAGAATGCATAACGGCTGGCAGGCGCCGGAATTCATTTCCCGCGAGCGGTGCATCGAAGATTCACAGGAACTGCTCGCGCAGCCGGACCTCCCGGTGCAACAGTCCGAAGACGTCTTTCGCATCCAGGCGCTCGGCATGGACTGGGACATCGGGGTAATGAGCTATGAGCCCGTGGATTCCCGGCGCCTGCCCGTGTCGCCGGACGGAAAAAAGGCCGGCATCTTTCTGCTCCACGGCGGATCGGGTGACTTCAAGCAGATGGAGCGGGTGGCGCTGCTTTTGGCGCGCAAGTTTGGCTACAAAGTCGTGAGCGGCACGTTCCCCGGCCGGCTATACCTCACCGATGCTAGCCGGGACTGGCCGGGTGACACCATTCATCCGGATGGAACGGTACGCACGCCAGTTTGGAAAAAAGGGGAGACCATCTCACCCAGGGAGTACGAGGTCGTCAAAGATACGTCGATGCGCAATAGGTACGGCACCCGCACTCTCGCGCGGGCCAAGCCTGGGAGCAACTTTTATTATCGCATGGCCGCTTGGCCCGTGGCCTTCGAAGAGGGAATGAGGGAGGCATGCCTGCGTCATTTTCCGTTGGAAGAGTTCTCCGTCTACGGACAAGGCCATTCGACGGGCGGGCCTTTCATCTGCATGCTATCGCAACGGATTCCCAACATGGCGGGGGTCCTGGCGACGGAAAATTCGCCTTTCGGTTATCTCTGCTCGGCGCGAGCCTTGTGGGGAGGAAAGATCGAGGGTTACGAAACAGTTGGGCAAAACGATAAGCAGCTTGCCGATCCGTTCTACGATCTCTACATCCGTACCTGGCGCGATCGTGCCCGTTACGTCGGACCTGAGGCCCTGGGCCAGGAAGGACCGACGGCTTTGATGCGCTTGCCGGCCTTGATGGAGGACGTTCTCGAATCCTGGGAGAGATCAAGACGACGCCCGCAGTTCAAGGCGGAATATATTGTTACCCATAACATCGCGTCTTCTTTGACGGAAGCCGCGCTGGTGAGCGCGGAACGACTTCGGATGGACTCGGAAGAAACCGATTCTCTGGTAAAGCTTTACTTGAGTTATACTCGAGAACTGTCGGCAGCTGAAGGAAAACGGGTGCCGCCGTTTCTATTCGGAGTCGCCAAAGACAGCCGTGATCACAGCGCGGAAGTCTATCGCGAAATCATCATTCCTGGTTTTCAATCCATGAATCCACCGCCAAAAGTTAACTTGCTGCGCTTTGGTGCCGGCGTGCACCAGTTTTGGTCTCCCGAGCAGGACCTTCCCATGGGTATCGCGCCTTCAGTCGTCCGCTCGTGGCACGACGCGATTGTGGGCGGCTATTTCGCAGTCTAGATAAAAGGGCCGCAGCCTCGGCTTGCACTATGCCCGCATCTGGAGAGCAGCTCCCGTTCGCCAAAGCCTATCAGAGCATTCAAGAAGCGATTGACGCGCTTGCGACGCTTGAACGGGAGTTTGTGTCGCGGCGCGATCGGCGCGCCGTTTTTGTGAGCCCTTATGTCCAGGTTACCCAAGAGCTGCAACGCCGGATTGCAGCCAATTTTTTCCACGATAGAGCCTGGGTAACGCGGTACCTACTTATTTTTGCCAATCTATACCGTAGAGCGTTGGCTGCCCATCAGAACCATGACTTCACGGCCCTGCCCAAGGCATGGCAGATCGCTCTGAATACGTCCGCTGCTGGCGCGGCACTGGTCATCCAGGATCTGCTGCTGGGAATGAACGCCCATATCAATCGCGACTTGCCATTTGCTTTGTTTGAGGTCGGCCTAGACCCGCAACGCGATCTGCGCTACCGGGATCACATCGCCGTCAACGCTATTCTGCACGCGCTGACCGATCAAATTCAGGGCCGGATCGCCGACATGTACGCTTCTGGCCTTGGCGTGCTGGACTCTCTGTTGGGGAACTTGGACGAAAGCTTGACTTCCTTCGATATGCAAGTCGCCCGCGAGCACGCCTGGAACATGGGAGTGGCGCTCACGAACGCGCGCACCGACGCGGAGAGACAGCTTCTGGCCGGAGCGATCGAACATCAGGCGGCTGTGGTCGCCCGGCTTATTCTCACGCCGAACGTGCCTGCGCCTTGGCTTATTGAAGCCCTGCGCGCGGTCGAGCAAATTAAGCCGTGGTGGGAGTGTTTAAGAAAGTAAAAAGTAAAAATTCAAAACTCAAAATTGGAGAGACACAGGGTAAAGGCAACATCCAGGACGAAAAGCAGTAACCGGCAATCGTTTTTTACTTTTGCCTTTTAACATTTTACTGTTTCTAGTCGCCGATGATTTTCACCAGGACGCGCTTCCGCCGGCGGCCATCGAACTCGCCATAAAAGATCTGTTCCCAGGGACCAAAATCGAGTTTACCGTTTGTCACTGCGACGACGACCTCGCGTCCCATGACCTGCCGTTTTATGTGGGCGTCCGCGTTGTCCTCACCCGTATCATTATGGCGGTATTGGCCGCTGGGTTCGTGCGGCGCCAGCTTCTCCAGCCATAGTTCATAGTCGTGATGTAGCCCCGACTCGTTATCGTTGATAAAAACAGAGGCCGTAATGTGCATCGCATTGACCAGAACGAGCCCCTCGCGGACGCCACTCTGGCGCAGGCATTCTTCCACGTCGGGCGTGATGTTGACGAAGGCGACGCGGGTCGGCGTGTTGAACCAAAGTTCTTTGCGATAACTCTTCATCAATTTACTGCTTTAATGAGTGCTTGCCTCATATGCAAGAGGCTGATTTGTTTTTATCCTTGTGAATGATGCTTACTTCTCGGATTGCGCCGAGAAAGCGAATCGGTTCATGCTTCGGTGCGCCGGTTAAGACCGGCAAGGTGTTGTGAATGAAAGTTTCATACGGTGAAGGACTAGCTAGCGATCCACACCGGCTCCGAGTCATGCATCCGCGTCCGCAAGGGCGCAGGTGAAGCGTTGATAGGGTCATGAGCAATCATGATTCCTACTCCGACAGTTAACCCGGGACTCGAAACTCGAAACCCCAAAGCGCTGCTGTTGACACCGTCACCGTCGTTTAGGAGAATCCGGGCTGCCCAAAGTGAATGAGTTCAGGTGCAAGTGAGGAAAAAAGATGCTCTACGATTCCGAGCTCGGTGATTTTAAAATTGCGCTTTTGGGAGACGTGATGCCGACGCGCCGGCTCGCCGTGTTTCGCGAAGAGCGCTACCTCAAGCTGCGCGAAATTATCACTTCGGCGGACGCCGGGTTCGCCAATCTCGAAACTTGCGTGCACCGGTATTTCGAGGGTCATCACGGCATCAGCGGTGGCACTTACATGACGACGGAGCCGAATCTGTTGGAGGATCTCAAGTGGCTGGGCGTTAATATCGTTTCGACTGCGAATAACCACGCGTTTCGATTACGGGGAGGAGGGCGTGCTCGCAACCATGAAGCATCTGGATGCGGCGGGAATTCCGCACACCGGAACGGGACGGAACCTACGAGAGGCGCGCAGCCCGGCTTACCTGGACACGCATAACGGGCGCGTGGCGCTGATTGCGGCGACCGCAACGTTCTCACCGCATTGCGTGGCGGGCGGGCAGCGCCCGGACGTTCCTGGACGAGCCGGGATCAATCCGCTGCGCCACACGCTAACTTATGTTGTCGACCGGCGGGGTCTCGATGACTTGCACCGTCTAGGAGGGCAGCTCGGTTTCGATGCCCTGAGCGAGAGACGTCGCCGGCTGGGAGATCCCAAGTCGGAATTGCCGGGCAACAACGATGAGGAATATCGCTTCGGCAATATGCGTTTTATCCTCGGCGATCGCTGCGGGCAGCGCACCGCGGCCCATGCCAGAGATATCGAAGAAAATCTCCAGCAGATCAAAGAAGCGCGGCGCATGGCGGAGTGGGTCGTTGTCAGCTTGCATTGCCATGAGCTTGGGGGGGAATTGCTTTTGCGCGGGCAGGAACCGAAGCGATATCGAAGAGCTTGCGGACTTTGCCGTCGACTTTGCGCATCGTTGCATCGACGCGGGCGCTGATATCTTCGTGGGCCATGGGCCGCAATTACCGATGGGCATCGAAGTGTATCGCGACCGTCCCATCTTTTATAGTCTAGGCTCGACGATTTTCGAATTGGAGACCCCGCGCTTTCTGCCGGAAGAGCCGTATACGCGCTATGGGCTTGGAGCGCACGCGGGCCCGGCGGATTTTGCCGAGACGCGCTACCAAAACGACAAAGCCGGCCACCCCTCGGACCCGATGTATTGGAAGCAGATCGTTGCGACATGCCAATTTGATCGCAGGAAGGTCGCGCAGATCGATCTCTATCCGCTGGATCTGGGCTTCGGCAAACCGCGCTCGCAACGGGGACGGCCGATGCTGGCGGACGAGAAACTGGGGCAGGAGATTATTACTCGAGTCGCGCGCCTGTCCAGGAAATTTGGGACCGATGTGAGGTGGCAAGAGGATCACGGAGTGATTTTGTTTGGGTTATTCGGGAAGGACGAAGAATAGCAATCGCTGGGCGAAGCTTGTCCAGCAACTTGGGCGGAAATAGCACCGCGCAAAGTGCCCGGCGCGAACAGCTCCGAACGGGTTGGCAGCCAAACGGAAACGCGCTCTTGAAGAAAGAGTGACATCAGGAGGAGGCGAAAAATGGAACTCGGTTTTGTCACGAATCAAGAGGTCATTGTCGCGGCGCGGCGTAATCTCAGCCAGGATGTTTGGGATTACCTGAGCGGCGGTTCTGAATCTGAAGCAACCATGCGGCGCAACCGCATGGGCTTTGAGACTCTGGCCTTTCGCCCGCGCATCCTCGTGGACGTCTCGCGGATCGATACCTCGACGACTTTTCTTGGACATAAGCTACGGATCCCGGTTATGCTTGCCCCGATCGGATCTTTGCAAGAGATCACTCCACTGGGTGGGGTCGCGGTTGCCAAGGCGGCGGAAGAGTTCGGTACCATCAATTTTGTCAGCACCGTAACCCAACCCAGTCTGGAGGAGATTGCGGCCTCAACTCCGACCCCAAAAATATTTCAGCTTTATGTGAATGGAGACATGAACTGGGTTGAAGAACTATTAACGCGCGTGAAAAAGGCGGGTTACGTAGCGCTTTGCTTGACGGTTGATACCGCATACTACAGCCGGCGCGAGCGCGCGATGATGAACCGCTGGACTTCTCCGAACCGGCGGGCGGCCCGGCGCGATTATCGGGCGGGGCTCACCTGGGAAAGCATGGATGCCTTCAAGGAGATGGCTGGCCTGCCTTTCATTCTCAAAGGAGTGGCGACGGCGGAAGACGCGGCAATCGCAGTCAAGCATGGCGTTGACGTGATCTACATTTCCAATCACGGCGGGCGCCAGCTCGATCACGGGCGGGGGACCATCGACGTGCTGCCGGACATCGTCGAGGCGGTCGGCGGCAAAGCGGAGATCATGTTGGACGGCGGAATTTTGCGCGGCACTGATGTGATGAAGGCGGTCGCTCTGGGCGCCAAGGCGGTTGCGATCGGCAAGCTGCAAGGCTGGGGCTTGGGGGCGGCGGGGCAGGCCGGTTTGGTGCGCGTGCTTGAATTGTTGGAGAACGAGATGATCGTGAGCATGGGACTTCTTGGCGTAAGCCGGATCGATCAACTAAACCGAGCTCACGTTTGCAAAGTAGAGCCTATACAGCCGGCACATGAAATGAGCGCTTTTCCGCACATACCGGGCGGTCGGCTGCTTTAGGCGCGCTGGGCATCTATCTTAAACACCCGAACGGAGAACTGGCATGCAATATGGAAATGTTGGTAAAACCGACTTGCGCGTATCCGAGATCGGCTTCGGCTGCGGCAACAACGCCGTCCTCATGGTTCGCGCGAGTTACGAAGAACAGGTAGCCGCAGTGCGGCGTGCTTTGGATCTCGGAATCAACTATTTCGACACGGCCTTTGCTTATGGATTGGGGAAATCCGAGGAAAATTTGGGGAGGACCTTAAAGGATCTCGGGGTGTCGCCGGTGGTTTCGACTAAGATCCGAATCGAGGAAGAAGGTCTGAGTAATCTCAAAGCGGCGACGATCGCGGTCGTGGAGGCAGGACTCAAGCGCCTGCAGAGAGACCGCGTTGATCTGATTCAGTTGCACACGCGCATAACCAACGGCAGAAACACCGGGAGGCGGTTCAGTTTGGCGCCGAGAGACGTGCTTGGCGGAGTGCTTGAGGGATTCAAGGACATGAGAGCTAGAGGCAAGGTGCGGTATTTTGGCTTCAGCGGGTTAGGCGATCCGAAAGCGCTGCACGAAGTCGTCGACAGCGGTGAGTTTCAATCGTTCCAGGCTTATTTCAATATGCTCCAACCGAGCGCCGGCCATCGGGTACCGCAGGGTTTTAGTGCTTTGGATTACGGCCAGATTATCGATCACGCAGCGGCCAAGGGCATGGGCGCCGCGGTGATTAGGGTGCTTGCATCCGGCGCCCTCACCGATAGTCCTCCCGATCAGGGCGGCAGCAGCGGGCAGACCATGTCTCCGGGGTCTGACTTTCCCAGTGATCTTAAACGCGCCGAGCTGGTCAAATCGGCGCTCGGCGGCGAGATTGCGAGCCTGGCTCAGGCAGCGATACGCTTCGGGCTGATGAAGCCGGAGGTTTCGACCGTTCTCGTGGGCTTTTCCAACGTCAGCCACGTCGACGAAGCCGCCGCATGTTCCGGCGGGGGTGGCTTATCTCAGAAGGCAATGGCCGCTTTACAAAAACTTTGGGATAGCGATTTCGGCAGGCTGAATTTGTGAGATCATCACGGCGTCGCGTCGCTACGAGCACAAGCCTAGTCCAATATTCTTTTCTGCCCTCGTTCAACTGGGAGGCATATCTCAACCCGCCTCGCCGGGGCGGCGCGGCCGAAGAAGGCATTGAACTGAAACATCAGGTGAGGTAGCGTTTGCACCAACCCCAGAAAATTTAAGGAGCCAATTTTATGGAAAGAAAAAAAGCGAGTGATTTCGATCCGCAACTGCTTGGGCTTTTCGACAGATACGTGCATGGCGGGATCAGCCGCCGCGAGTTCCTGGACGGCGCCGGCAAATTCGCCGTTGGCGGTTTGACGGTGACGGCATTGTGGGACATGCTCCGGCCCAACTATGCTCTGGCCCAGCAGATAGCCAAAGATGACAAGAGAATCAAGGCCGACTATACGATGTACTCCTCGCCGCAGGGCAACTCGTCGAACGGCATGATGCGGGGATTACTCGCCCGGCCGGCAAGCGGCGACAAATTCCCGGTCGTAGTGGTCGTGCACGAAAACCGGGGCCTCAATCCCTATATCGAGGATGTCGTGCGGCGCCTGGCCGTCGCGGGGTTCATGGCCCTCGGACCCGATGCGCTGTGGCCTCTTGGCGGCTACCCGAGCGTTGACAAATACGGCGCCGACGCTGATGACAAGGCTCGTGAGATGCAAAGGAAGCTCGATCGTGAAAAGATAACGGAGGACTTCGTCGCCGCGGCGGAGTTCCTGCTGAAGCATCCGCAATCCACCGGCAAACTCGGTGCTGTGGGCTTCTGCTTCGGCGGCGGTCTAGTCAACAGGCTGGCGGTGCGGGTGCCGCAGCTTGCCGCCGGGGTTCCTTTCTATGGCAGCGCACCGGCGATCGAGGACGTGCCAAAGATCAAGGCCGCACTGCTGCTGAACTTTGCCGAGAAAGATCCTAACATCAACGGGAGGTGGCCCGCCTACGAAGCCGCGCTGAAGGCGAATGGCGTCAAGTACGCGGCGTATGTCTATCCCGGAACGAATCACGGCTTCCACAACGACACGACACCCCGTTATGACGAGGCGGCAGCCAAACTCGCCTGGCAACGCACTATCGACCACTTCAACAAGACGTTGAAATCGTAGAATTCCGTTTCCCCCGGCGGCCCGCTCGATAAGCTACTTTGATAAAGGGGGCATCTTCGATCCGCAAGCAGGCACGTTAACCATTAGTCGTGGAGAAAGCAGGCGACGACATGCTGCTCTTCCTTCTCCTTCAAGAGCGGATCTTCTTCTCGACATCGATCCATCACGAACGGGCAGCGCGTGTGGAAGCGGCAGCCCGTTGGCGGATCGATGGGCGAGGGGAGATCGCCTTTCAAGACGATGGGCTGGCGGCTTCGCGCCACACGCGGATTCGGAATCGGCACCGAAGAAAGCAGGGCTTGGGTGTACGGATGCAGAGGATTAGAAAACAGACGCTGCACCGGACCTTTTTCGACGATCAAACCCAAATACATCACCCCCACCTCACTGGCCAGCGACCGCGCCACGGATAGGTCGTGGGTAATAAACAGGTAAGACAATTTGAATTGCTGTTGCAGTCGCTTCATTAAGGCAAGGATCTGCGCCTTTACTGACATATCCAGCGCCGAAACCGGCTCATCAGCAACAACGACCCTGGGATGGAGCGCCAGCGCGCGGGCAATCCCGACCCGCTGTCTTTGGCCTCCGCTCAGCTCGTGCGGATGGCGATTGAGGTAGAGATGGGACGGAGAAAGGCCTACGAGTTCAAGAAGCTCCGGAACTTGGCGGTCGCCGTTTTCATTCGTAGTGGCGCTTAAATGAAAGGGTTTGCGCAGAATCTGCGCAATCGTTTTCCTGGGATTAAGTGAAGCCAGAGTATCCTGAAAAATGATTTGGAGTTGCTGGCGCACCCGCAGCAGTTCGCGGCCATCCAGATTGATGAGATCACGACCCAGGAAGTGGACGCTCCCTGAAGTGGGCTCGATGAGCCTTAGCAAGAGCTTCCCCGTCGTGGACTTTCCACAACCGCTTTCTCCCACCAACGCCATCGTTTCACCCTCGTAGAGCGAAAAGCTCACGCCATCCACGGCACGCACGAAGCGCGTGGCGCGCGCAAAAAAGCCCTCGCGCAAAGGAAAATGTTTTTTTAATTCTTTCGCTTCGAGAATGACGTTGCGTTCAGTCATGGAAGGGATAAAGCCAGCAGCTCGTGGAGTGGCCGGACTTCAGTTCTTGTAGCGCGGGCTCTTTCTCCTTGCAGACATCCATCACGTGCGGGCAGCGAGGGTGAAATCGGCAGCCCGGCGGCGGCCGGGAAAGGTCCGGAACGGTTCCTTCGATCGTGGTCAGAGTCGGGCGAAATTCAGCGATGCTAAGCGCCGATCGGATGAGGCCTTGAGTGTAAGGGTGAAGCGGCTCTTCAAAGAGACTGAACACGTCCGCCGTTTCCACGATCTTGCCCGCGTACATGACGTAAACCCGGTCGCACATCTCCGCGACAATTCCCAGGTCGTGGGTAATGAGGAGAAGCGCAGTCTGCTTGGTCTCACGGATCGACTTCAGCAGCCATAGGATCTGCCGTTGCACGGTGACGTCGAGCGCTGTCGTGGGCTCATCGGCGATCAGAAGGTTGGGGTTATTCACAATCGCGATTGCAATCAGGACGCGCTGCCGCATCCCGCCGCTGAGCTCGTGCGGATACTGCCGGCTCACCCTTTCCGGGTCAGGAATGCCAACAGAATCGAGCAAGCCGATAATGTCCCGCTCGGCACGCGGGTTGGCTGCGGCCTCGGCAATCTGTTTCCCGATCTTCATTACGGGATTCAAAAAGGTCATGGGATCCTGGAAAACCATCGCGACCCGGCGCCCCCGGAGGCCGCGCATTTCGTTTTCCGAAAGGCGCAACAGGTCCGCGCCTTGGAACAAGATCTGCCCGCCCTCAATCGCGGCCGGCGGAGACGGAATGAGCCGCATTATCGAGTGGGCGGTCATGGTTTTGCCGCAGCCCGATTCGCCCACGAGCCCCACGGTCTCTCCCGCCTTGATGCGGAGACTCACTCCGTCCACCGCCCTGACAGTGCCGGCGCGAGTATGAACGTAGGTCTTGAGATCGGCAATTTCGAGTAACGACCCGTTCAAGGCATCCTCGCTGCGCTCAGAATCGCAAATCTCAGTTTCCAGATTTTCACTTGCTGTACCACGGGTTTACGGTCTTTCTCCGTGTGCAGTGGGCTTCTTCA
>JBOHVR010000233.1:0-3944 GCA_050735755.1 Binatia bacterium | reverse complement strand
GCACAGGACACCGGCTTAAGATCGGCCAGTGTCGTCCGCGTGAAAACATCCAGCACGCGGCGCTGGACTTCGCTCCATACGCCAAACATGGTACACCGGCTCAGATGCTCGCAGCATGGGTCCGGCTGCAGACAAAGATTCACGGCGATCGGCCCCTCGACCGCCTCGATGACATCGCGAAAGGAGATCGCACCCGAAGGGCGGGCAAGGGCGTAACCCCCGTTCCAACCGCGCTTGGATTTAACCAGCCCGCCGCGGATGAGATCGCGGATGATCTTTTCCAAGAATTTCTGGGGCACGCTCTGGAACGCGGCGATCTCGCCTGCGGAACAACTCTTTTCCGGATCCTGTAACGACAGATAAATGACAGCCCGCAGCGCGTAGTCTGCCTTGCGACTGATTTGCATAAGCCCCATGACTGACCCCCTCTCCTATTAGGGCAGCGCCGGCCGCGATCGACCGGGCGGCTGGGCGCCATTCTCAGCTAAGCGGCCCACAGCCGAGAGACCGCGCAGCCGCTCGATTATCAGCGGCATTTTTTCGCTGACAAAATCGACCTCGTCGCGGGTGTTATAACGGCTCAGGCTGAAGCGAATCGTTCCTTGAATCAGATGCGGCGGAACTCCCATGGCGCGGAGCACATGAGAAGGTTCGGTAGATCCGGCGGTGCACGCCGATCCGGTGGATGCGCAGATGCCGTACTCATCGAGTAGAACCAAAACCGCTTCGCCATCCACCCGCTCAAAACTCACATTGGAAGTGTTGGCCAAGCGCTGTGCGCCCCGGCCGTTCACAACTGCACCGGAGCACGAAGCGAGCAGGGATTGCTCCAGACGCTCGCGCAGCGCTTGCACCTGGCTGTTTTCTTCCGCCGCATGAGCCAGCGCCAGTTCTGCGGCCTTGCCCATGCCGATGATGCCGGCAACGTTTTCCGTGCCTCCACGCCGCCGCCTTTCCTGATGGCCGCCCAGAAGCAAGGGCCGAAAGGTGATTCCCCGCCGCACGTAAAGAGCCCCAATACCTTTCGGCGCGTGGAATTTGTGACCCGATATCGTCAGGAGATCGATCGCGCTGTTTTTCATATTCAGAGAAACTTTTCCTGCCGCCTGCACTGCGTCTACGTGGAAAAGGACCCCTTTGGATTTGGCCAAAGCGCCGATCTGCTCCACAGGAAAGATCACGCCCGTTTCATTGTTCGCAAACATGATGGAAAGAACGGCTGTGGAGTCCGTCAGAGCCCTCTCGAGTTCGTTCAGATTCAACATGCCGTCGCGGTTCACACCCAGCCAGGTAACCACGAACCCTTTCTTTTCCAGGTGCTGGCACAAGCCCACGACCGCCGGATGCTCTACCTGCGTCGTGACGATGTGCCTTTTGTTGGGGTTCGCTTCCAGAGCAGAGCGAATTGCGGCGTTATCACCCTCCGTGCCGCAGCTTGTAAAGATAATCTCAGCCGGGTCCGATGCGCCGAGCAGAGCGGCAACCTGCTCTCTGGCCGCTTCGATCCGCCGCGCCACCTGACTCCCGAAAGTATGGATACTGGAGGGATTCCCATACAGATCACTCAAGTACGGCAACATCGCTTCGAGGACTTCAGGCGCAACTCGCGTTGTTGCGTTGTTATCAAAATAGACAGTTGAGTTCATTGCTTTTTTTAACTGCAGGTCAAACCGTGAACGAAGCGCCGCAGCCACAAGTCCTTTTTACGTTCGGGTTCTGAAGAACGAATCCCGACTGCATCAAGGTCTCTTTATAGTCAAGTTCCGTGCCATTCAGGTAAAGAAGACTTTTTAAGTCCACAACGACTTTGGCGCCGTTTTTTTCAAAGACTCGGTCTCCGGGCTTTGGCTGATCGAAATCGAGCTTGTTTTGCAGCCCGGAGCAGCCACCGCCGATAACTTTTAACCGCAATGCCTGTCCGTCTTTATTCTCGCTCGCAATAATCTGCTTGATTTTCTCTGCGGCGCGATCCGTAACGCTTACTTCAGGAGCCATATGTACGCCTCCAGGGGAAGCTAAGTTCCCCCTCGAACCTTATTTTCCACTGCTTGCGCAGCCATGACCTCTTTTGCGCGACCACGGGTGGGCGACAGCCGCCGTAATCTTGTCACTTCTTCGATTACTCGCCGGGCGGTATATTCGACCTCTTCCGCGCTGTTGAACCGCCCCAAACCGAAACGCAGGGAAGCGTGGGCCAAATCCTCAGGCACTCCCATCGCGCGGAGGACATGCGAAGGCTCCAAATTGGCCGTGGTACACGCCGAACCCGTTGAGACGGCAATCTCTTTTAGACCCATCAATAGAGATTCTCCTTCAATTCGCGCAAAGCTCAAGTTGAGATTACCGGGAAGCCGCTTAACCGGATGGCCGTTGAGATACACGTCTTCAAGACTCGCGAAGATCTTCTCCTTTAGATCTTCTCGCAAACGAGTCAACCGGGCTTGCTCTTGAATCATGGCAGTGCCGGCGATCTCGCACGCCATGCCGAGTCCCAGAATGCCGGGGACGTTCAAAGTCCCGGAGCGCATACCCTTTTCGTGCCCGCCGCCATCGATAATAGCCTGCAGGCGGACGGATGGTTTCCTAGCCCGGACATAGAGCGCCCCGATGCCCTTAGGCCCGTAGATCTTGTGTGCCGACAACGATAGAAGATCAATTCCCATGGTTTCCACGTCGAGCGGAATTTTTCCCACCGCTTGGACCGCATCGGTGTGGAATAAGACACCGTGCTTCTTGGCGATCCGGGCAATTTCCTCCAGTGGTTGGATTGTCCCGACCTCGTTATTGGCGGCCATGATCGAGATTAGAATCGTTTTTTCGCTGATCGCGGCGCTCAGGCGCTCCAGGTCAGCCGTGCCATACCGATCGACCGGCAAATAGGTGACGCGGATGTCCCTCCGCTCTAACGCCTTGCACGAGTCCAGGACAGCCTTGTGTTCGGCAGCGCACGTAATGATGTGATCGCCCTTATTCCGGTAAAGTTCCGCCACCCCCTTGATCGCTAGATTATCGGACTCTGTGCCGCCGCTTGTGAAAACAATCTCCCCGGGCGATGCGGCCCCGATGAGGCTCGCGATTTGCGCGCGGGCTTCATCGACTGCCGCCGCCGCTTCCCAGCCAAATGCGTGGTTGCGGCTCGCCGGGTTACCGAAGCGCTCGGAATAGTAAGGCAGCATCGCCTCCAAAACCCGGGGGTCGACCGGCGTTGTAGCGTGATTGTCCATATATATGGGCGTTTTCATCTATCCGCGACAGAAAATCGGCTGCAGCAGCTTGCTTAAAGCAACAAATCTGCCACAGTTTTCAAACCATACCAAATAAGTCCTGTTTAAAGCTAGCCGACGAGGACCGGATTGTCAATGTTTTTAGGTCAGTGAAGAGGTTCTTAGGATAGTAAAACGGCGTCTTGCCTGGGCTGTTCGAGCACCTGTCTGAGGAATAGTCCCGTGTAAGATTCGGCAGTGCGGCAGATCTCCTCCGGCGTCCCATGGGCAACGATGCTCCCTCCTAGCTCGCCTCCTTCGGGACCGAGATCAATGACATAGTCGGCCGATTTGATCACGTCTAGATTGTGTTCGATCACGACAACGGTGTTGCCCAAATTAGTCAAATCGCGCAGAACTTCCAGCAGTTTCCTAATATCATCGAAGTGGAGCCCAGTTGTCGGCTCGTCGAGAATGTAGAGATTGCGTCCGGCTGATCGCTTGCTCAGCTCGCGCGAGAGCTTGATGCGCTGAGCTTCGCCTCCCGAGAGAGTCGTCGCAGACTGGCCGAGCGTAATGTATCCTAAGCCCACATCCCTGATAGTCTCCAGTTTTCTTCGAATCGCGGGGAAGTTTCCCAGTATCTCCAGCGCTTGAATCACGGTTAGCTGCAAGATGTCCGCAATGGTCATGCCCTTATACGAGACCTCGAGAGTCTCGCGATTGTAGCGGGAACCATGG
>JBOHVR010000232.1:0-4015 GCA_050735755.1 Binatia bacterium | reverse complement strand
ATACAGGGGCCGGCTTGAATGACGGTGACGGGAACTAAACTGCCGTCCGCGCCGAAGACTTGACTCATGCCGATTTTTTTGCCGACCAAACCTGTAATCATGGTCTTGTTTTGGGTTGGCTCCTATTGCAATTTGATTTCGACATCGACTCCGGCTGCGAGTTCCAATTTTCCCAATGCGTCGATGGTTTGCTGCGTCGGCTCCAAGATGTCCAACAATCGTTTGTGCGTGCGGATCTCAAATTGCTCACGCGACTTCTTGTCCACATGTGGAGAACGGTTTACGGTAAAGCGTTCGATACTCGTTGGCAGCGGGATCGGACCGGCCACCCGGCCCCCGGTTCTCTTCACCGTCTCAACAATTTCGCCTACGGACTGGTCTAGAACCCGATGGTCATAGGCTTTAAGTCGTATCCGAATCCGTTCGTTCATTTTTGCTCGCGCTGAAAGCTCCCGCCTCCTACAATCCCACGGCCTTGGCGCTGATTTCCTCGGAAATCGCGGTTGGCACCGGCTCGTAATGGGAGAACTGCATCGTGTAAGTGGCACGACCCTGCGTCATGGACCGCAGATCCGTAGCATAGCCAAACATCTCCGCCAGAGGGATGCGTGCCGTGATCACCTGCGCCGCCGGACGTGTGTCCATTTTCAAAACCTTACCGCGCCGCGAACTGATGTTGCCGATCACCTCACCCATGAAAACTTCAGGCACAACCACCTCGACATCCATGATCGGCTCTAATAGCACCGGTGCGGCTTTACTGACTGCCTCCTTAAACGCCATTGAGCCTGCGATCTTGAAGGCGATCTCGGAAGAATCTACCTCGTGATAACTGCCATCAAGTAGAGTCACCTTGACATCGACCATGGGATAGCCGGCCAATGGACCACTCTCGGTAGCTTCGCGAACGCCTTTCTCGACAGCGGGGATATACTCCCTGGGAATCGCCCCGCCTTTGACAGCGTCGATGAACTCCAACCCTCCTCCCGGTGGTTGGGGTTCCACCCGGAGCTCGACATGCCCATATTGCCCGCGACCACCCGTCTGGCGGATAAACTTTCCTTCGCGCTCAACCGCCTTTCGGATGGTCTCCTTATAGGCAACCTGGGGCTTGCCGACATTAGCGCCCACGCTGAATTCCCTCAGCAAGCGATCCACGATGATCTCAAGATGGAGCTCACCCATGCCCGAGATAATCGTCTGGCCGGTCTCTTCATCGGTGCGTACGCGAAAAGACGGATCTTCCATCGCCAGCCGCTGCAAAGAAAGACCGAGCTTTTCTTGATCCGCCTTGCTTTTGGGCTCAATGGCAATCGAAATCACCGGCTCAGGAAACTCAATGGATTCGAGGATGATCGGATGAAGCTCATTGCAAAGAGTGTCCCCCGTCGTCGTGCCTCTCAGGCCCACGGCGGCTGCGATATCGCCGGCGTAAACTTCTTTGATCTCTTCCCGCTTGTTCGCATGCATCTTCAGGAGACGCCCGATTCTCTCTCGCTTCCCCTTAGTTGAGTTATAGACGCTCGAGCCGGAGGTGAGATAGCCGGAGTAAACGCGGAAAAAGGTTAGCGCTCCGACAAAAGGATCGGTCATGATCTTAAAAGCCAGAGCCGAGAATGGCGCGTCGTCGCTCGGGGGGCGAGTCGCCTCTTTGTGCGAGTTCGGATCTTGCCCCTGGACCGGCGGCACATCGAAGGGTGAGGGCAAGTAATCGACAACCGCATCTAACAGCGATTGAACACCCTTGTTGCGGAAGGCGGCACCACACAGCACGGGGACGACCTTTAAATCGAGGCAGGCCTTGCGGATCGCGCCGTGGAGATCGTTTTCTTTGATTTGTTTGCCTTCGAGATAGCGTTCCATGATTCCCTCGTCGACCTCAGCAACGGTTTCCAACAGCTTCTCGTGATATTCCGCCGCTCGTTCGCGCATGCTCGCAGGAATCTCTGCAACCCTATACTTCGCGCCGAGACTCTCCTCTTCCCACAAGATCGCCTTCATTTGGAGCAGATCAACGATTCCCTCAAAGTTTTCCTCCGCGCCGATCGGTAGTTGAATCGGAAGCGGACGGGCCCCCAGGCGATCCTGTATCATCTGGTACACGCGATAAAAATCGGCCCCGACACGGTCCATCTTGTTTAGAAATGCGATCCGCGGAACCCCGTACTTGTCCGCCTGGCGCCACACCGTCTCCGTCTGGGGTTCAACGCCACCTACCGCGCACAAGACCGCTATAGCCCCATCGAGAACGCGCAGCGAACGTTCCACCTCGATCGTGAAGTCGACGTGTCCGGGAGTGTCGATAATATTGATTCGATAATCGCGCCAGAGGCAGGTTGTGGCTGCTGAAGTGATCGTAATACCCCGCTCCTGTTCCTGCACCATCCAGTCCATCGTTGCGGTTCCCTCATCCACCTCGCCGATCTTGTAGTTGATTCCGGTGTAATACAGGATCCTCTCCGTCGTAGTGGTTTTCCCCGCGTCAATGTGCGCCATGATGCCGATATTGCGCGTCTTATCTAATGCAATCGTTCTTGCCATTTCTGCTACACAGCGGAAAAAAAGGAGGCGGATCGCGCCGCCTCCTTTCGTCCATAAACCCTTTAATGGAAATGTTACCAGCGATAATGAGCGAAAGCTCTATTAGCCTCCGCCATTCGATGGGTGTCTTCCTTCTTCTTTATCGCACCGCCGCGCTGATTGGCTGCGTCGATAAGTTCTTCTGCCAGCTTTTCCTCCATCGACTTGCCGTCGCGCAGTCGAGCGGCTTGAACCAGCCAACGCATCCCTAGGGACAACCGCCGTTGCGGACGAACCTCGACCGGAACCTGATAGTTAGCCCCTCCGACGCGACGAGAACGCACTTCTAGCACCGGCTTGGCGTTCTCCAAAGCGCGTTTGAACAGCGTCAGAGCGTCTTCTTTGGTTTTATCCGAAATTCGATCCAGAGAACGGTACAAAATTTTCTCGGCGACGCCCTTCTTGCCTTCACGCAGCATGATATTGACAAACCTTGCCACCATTTTATCGCTGTATTTCGGGTCCGGAAGGACCTCTCGTTTCTTGACCTCACCTTTGCGGGGCATAAGAGAGCTACTTTGGCTTTTTCGCCCCGTACTTGGAACGCCCCTTGCGCCGGTCCTGGACCCCGATGGAATCCAACGTGCCCCGGATAATATGGTACCGCACGCCCGGTAGATCCTTGACTCTGCCGCCACGGATCAGAACCACGGAGTGCTCCTGAAGATTATGACCGACGCCTGGAATATACGAGGTCACTTCAATTCCATTTGTCAGACGGACGCGCGCTACCTTACGGAGTGCGGAGTTCGGCTTCTTTGGGGTTGCCGTATAAACCCGCGTGCAAACGCCGCGCTTTTGCGGGCACTGTTGCAGCGCCGGAGCACTGGTTCTGCGCCGCGGAGCAACGCGCCCAAATCGCACTAGCTGGTTGATCGTAGGCATGTCTGAATCTTCCAATCGTTCCAAGTAAAGTCAGCTAATCTAACAAAATCTCAACTGTTGTCAAGGCAACCGGACTCATCTACGCCCCCACCGCTTCGGGAACTGCAATCGTTTCTCCCTCGGGCTCGGGCACTTCGATATCGGACTTTGAATACCGACCCAAACCTGTCCCCGCCGGAATCAATCGTCCCATAATAACATTTTCTTTGAGACCTGAAAGCGGATCCACCTTGCCTTGAATCGCCGCTTCCGTTAACACCTTCGTGGTTTCCTGAAAAGACGCTGCGGAGATGAAACTCTCTGTCGATAGAGAGGCTTTCGTGATTCCTAATAGAAGCGGTTCGGCCACGGCGGGTTTGCCGTCCCGGGCGATGACTTTCTGATTCTCCTCTTCAAAACGCCATTTTTCAACCTGGTCTCCTACCAGAAACTCGGTTTCACCCACCTCCTTGATTCTCACCCGCCGCAGCATTTGCCGCACGATGACTTCGATATGCTTGTCGTTGATGCGCACGCCTTGCAGCCGGTAGATTTCCTGAATCTCATCGAC
>JBOHVR010000231.1:0-10377 GCA_050735755.1 Binatia bacterium | reverse complement strand
GATGCACACCGCGTTGAGCGACATCGTATTTATTTTTCTGACCCCTCTGGCGATCATTGCGGATATTCTTCTCTATTACGACTTTCGCATCCGCAAGGAAGGATTCGATCTGGAAATGCTCAGTCGCTCGCTTGCCGCCAGTTCGCAAGGCGCGTGAAGTGGGCCGATCCTGAGGGCCGCCGCTCTATCATGTCTGCTGCCGGCGAAATCCCACGAATTCCCACCCCCGCGGCGATTCGAGACGCGACCCGGGAAGTGCTGGATCGTCCGGAATTCGGCGCGCCATCGTCCTGGAACGAAATGTTGATCTCTCTGCTGAATGCAATTGGAGAATGGTTGAAGAGTCTCGCGTCCTGGGCGGCCCAAAATCCCGATCTGGCCCGGATTCTTGCTATCGTTCTCGTATTGGTTTCGTTGGCATTGCTGGTTCACATTCTCTACCTGGCGCTGGGCGACCTGCTACCTTTCGGACGGCGTAAAGCGGCGATAGCGACGCGCCTGTCCCAATGGGAGATCTTGGAAGGCGCAGCGCGAAACTGGCGAGAGGCCTTGGAGATAGCGCGGCGGATGCTCGACGAAGGCAACACGCGGCGCGCTATCTGGATTGCTCATCGGGTCATGTTAGGGTTGCTGGACGAACGGGGTAGGATTCGCTTTGCCGGCTGGAAGACGAATTCGCACTATCTTCGCGAATGCGCCAAGGATGCCCCCGGGTATGCTACATTTGCCGAATTGACCGAAGTCTACGAACAGGCGGTTTACGCTCATCGCGTAACTGCCCCGTCCGCCGTCGAGTCTCTCGTGCGGCGGGTGGATCAGTTTTCTTATGAGCGAGCGTGATGAGCCAACAGACGCGAAATTGGATTACAGCCATATTTGCAGTGAGCCTGCTGGTGGCTCTGGCGGCGATACTCGGGGCTCTCTCTGTGCCGCGAAGCCCCGACCCAAGATTAAAACGGCCGTCGACTTTCTTCACAGACGAAAGCGGGGCGCGGGCGCTATTGCTGGTGATGAAACAACTCTTGCCCGCGGCGGAGCAGTGGCGGCGCCCGCTAAACTTGCTGCCGCTTCACGCCGGCGACGATTCACCGACCACCCTGATCGTTGCCGGTCCGAGACGGCCCATTTCAGTGTCTGAAGCAGATCATCTCGATCGCTGGCTAGCCGAGGGCGGGCAACTTATTCTGGCGACCAGCGACGGCTGGCAAGTTACCCGGCGTTTGGCGTTGCAAGATCAACAAGATCAAGATGAGGAAAAACCGAGCGAGGAGCACGCTAAAGCGGCCAATGAGGCTGGAAGAGCGGCGACTAAAGAGTCCACCTTTCTCTCAAGGCATGCTCCAGACATCGTGTGGTCGAAGCCAGCGGCGGCTACGAACGAACGGATTACCGGCTCTTTGGTTCCCGCCGGAGAACTCAACGTGCAGTCACGACAGAAATTCTCTGTCACAGAAAACAGCAAGGTTGTTGCTTCGGCAAGCGAGAAGGCGCTCGCGATCGAGCTTCCGGTAGGTCAAGGGCGCATTGTCGCCTTAGCCGACCCGACGATCGTGAGCAACCGCGCGCTGCGCGAAGCGGAGAACGCGATTTGGCTGGTGACACTCGCAGCGGGATGGCGGAACGGCAGGGTCCTGGTCGATGAATTTCACCATGGGTTTGGGACGCAGCGAGGCGCGACTGAATTGACGTGGCTCTTTCTTAAGACTCCATGGGGCTGGTGTGTCTTACAGATCGTTGCGGCGGGTTTGATCTATGCGTTCGGTTATCGCCGACGGTTCGGGCGCATTGTTGAGCCGCCCTTGCCGGCGCGCGCCAGCGCGCTGGAACTCATCGAAGCCCGCGCGGGATTTTTCCAAACGGCTGCCGCGCAAGGCCTGGCGGTTGAGCTGATCGTGCAGAACCTTTGCCAGGAACTGGCCAAGGCTTACGGCAGGCCCGTCGATGTCGCGACTCTTAGTCACAATCTGGATGCTTTGGACAAGCCCGACAGATCCACCAAACTGCTTACGTCGCTTCGTTCGTTATCCGTGAAGTCGGCACGGGGTGAAAGACTGACCGACAAAGAGTTTGTTGAGGTCGGGCGGGTTGCCGGCGGGATTTTACAAGGACACCGTTCATGAGCGAAGTCTCTACTGAAGTGTTAACTCTCGGGCGCTCCGTTCAAGCGGAATTGGAGCGCGTTATCCAGGGCCAGTCGACGGCGATTCAGAGTCTCCTGGTCGCGTTGGCGGCAGGCGGGCATGTGTTGCTTGAGGGCGTGCCAGGAGTTGCCAAGACGCTCCTGGCGCGGTGCCTGGCGGCCGCGCTGCGCTGCAGCTTCTCGCGCATCCAATTTACGCCCGACTTGATGCCTTCGGACATTACCGGAGTGAATGTCTTTGAGCCCGGCACCGGCGAGTTCCGGTTTCGTCCCGGCCCCCTGTTTGCTGACGTTGTATTGGCCGATGAGATCAACCGCGCGCCGGCCAAGACCCAGGCGGCGCTGCTCGAGGCCATGCAGGAATACCAGGTCAGCATCGATGGACAAACCCGCGAGCTGCCGCGCTGCTTCACAGTCGTTGCCACCCAGAATCCGATTGAGTACGAGGGCACCTATCCGCTGCCGGAAGCGCAGCTTGATCGGTTCCTGATGAAGGTGGTGATCGACTACCCGAACGAGGAAGAAGAGCGAGCGCTGCTCAAGGCGATGCAGGTTTTAGGCGAACACTCACGGAAGCCGTTCGGTATCATTCAACCCGTTGCTGGCCCGGAACAAATTACGCAGATGCGCGCGCAGGTGCACGCTATTCGGGTCGATGACACGGTGCTGGACTATGCCCTGAGACTTATCCGACAGTCGCGTTCGTTGCCGAGCCTTACGCTCGGCGCGAGCCCGCGGGCGGCGATCATGCTTTTGCACGCCGGCAAGGCCCTCGCTCTGCTGCGCGGTAAAGACTATGTTAGTCCGGATGAGGTTCAAGCCATGATCCTGCCGGTGCTGCGCCACCGGATCCAGTTGACACCCGAAACCGAGATTGAGGGACTGACGCCGGATGCCTGCCTTCAGTCACTGCTGGCCCAAGTGGATATCCCCCGATGATCAGACGGAGGTATTAACTGCTGCCAAGTCTCCGGTTAATCCGACTTCTCTTGCTCGGAGCACCGCTGTGGCTTCTCGGCGCGCTCGTGCCGGCAGGGTGGTTGGCCGGCTTGTTTTACCTGATGTTGCTGGCCGTCTTGTGTTGGCGTGACGTTCGCGCCACTCCCGGCCCGGCTCAGTTAAGCGCGCGGCGCGAGATGCCGTCGCGGTTCTCTCTCGATCAGGAACAGCCGATCAAATTAGTTCTCGCCAACCATTCCGCACGGCCAATCGAGGTTGTGGTGCGCGATGAAGTGCCGGATGTTTTTGCGCTGGCCACCACGATGCCCGCGGGGGCTATCCCCGCGCACGGGGAAGCTCGCCTGGTCTATGCCGTAAGGCCGACCCAACGCGGCATCTATTCGTTCGGCAATGTTGTCTTGAGAGTACGCCACGGAAGGGCTCTGATGCAGAAGCAAGTTTCGCTAGCGACTGCCGATACCGCCAAAGTCTATCCCAATTTTCGGGGGGCGGACGACCTTGAACTCCTGGCTAAGATCGATCAGCGAAACGAAGCCGTGCGCCGGCCGCGGCGAGCCAAGGCTCCGGGCACAGACTTTGAAAGTTTGCGGGCGTACATCTCAGGTGAAGACCTGAGAAACATTGATTGGAAGGCGACGGCGAAACGCGGAACCCTGGTGAGCCGGAACAAACAGGTGGAAAAGGGCCAGCAGGTCGCCGTGCTTTTGGATACCGGGCGCTTGATGGCTGCAAGCATCGGCGAGTATTCGAAGCTAGAACACGCCATGAGCGCAACCGTGATGCTGAGTTTTGTCGCCCAAAAACGGGGAGATGCGCTGGCCGTTGCCTGTTTTTCCAACCGGGTGGAGTCTTTTCTGCCCCCGGTGCGCGGTCCCTCTCTTGTGCCCCGCGTTCTCGAATCGATCTATGCCGTCCAGGTCCGGCCGGTGGAGTCCGATTATTGGCAAGTGATCGCAGAGGTGATGTCGCTGCTGCGACGTCGCAGCCTGGTCATCCTCCTCACGGATATACTTGACGCTGCGGGAAGCGCCGGGTTGATCAATAATCTGGTCCGGGCGGCGGCCAAGCACCTGGTCCTTTGCGTCGTCCTGACCGAGCCCAGGATTCGTGAAATCGCTGATTCGATACCCGCAACGGTTGAGCAGACGTACCAGAAAGCGGTCGCGGCGGATCTGCGAAGACGCCGCCGCCTCGCTTTGGAGCACATGCGCGCGCGCGGCATTTTGCTCCTCGAAACCGAGCCGCAACATTTGACGGTTCACCTCGTGCGGCGTTATCTCGAAATCAGGCAGGCCGATCTTCAATAATGGAAGAACACGTTGCCATCGCCACACCCGACAATGTCACGCTCGAATTTGAGCTTGCAGGCCTCGGGTCGCGTTTCTGCGCCTATCTGATTGATGGGCTTATCATTATTTTCCTGATTGTGGTCATTGTTGTGGTTATGCTGTTGATCGGGCTGGCGCAGGCCAGTCTCCTACGGAAAATCTTGCAGGGAACTTCCGATTGGGTGACTTCTTGGAACATTGCTCTGCTTCTTTTCCTAGGCTTCCTGATTTATTGGGGGTACTATGTTTTGTTTGAAGGCCTGAGACGCGGCTCGACACCTGGCAAGAAGAGTCTAGGAATCCGCGTCGTACGCGAGGATGGACTACCGATCGGTTTCCGCGAGGCCGCCCTGAGAAACCTTGTTCGCGCGGCTGACATGCTCCCCCCACCCTGTTATCTCTTGGGAGGACTTGTCATGCAGTTCGATCGTCACGGGCGCCGGCTCGGCGATATGGTCGCGGGGACGTTGGTGGTGGTCGAGAAATTCGAAATACAAACGGATGGCACCGCTGGGGCAGCGTGGGCGGCCCGGGTAGAGCAGGGCCGCTCGCGGCAGGCCGTAACGTTACCTCAGGGCGCACTCTCCGCGAATCAGATCGCATTGATTGAGCAATTTATCGTCCGGCGCCATAGCTTGCCCCGGGAGCGGCGCGAACTATTGGCGTGGCAGATCACCGAGGCGCTTTTGCCCCTGCTGGGCGAGGACCGGGAATCCTTCGCCCAAAAGCCGGACCGCGCCAGCGATTGCGAACGGATACTTCTCGAAATCCTGGAAATGGCTCAGGCCGAAGTGCCGAAGAAAACCCACGCTTACAATCCGCGCAAGGAATCGGCGCCGCTGTTTTAACGACCGAGTGCGATGCAGACCGCTGAAGCGAAGCACAAGCAGTGGACTCAATTCTACCTGCGCGCGCAAAATCTGTTGAAGCGCGGCCCCGCGGGCCTGCGCGCCCTGACCCGCGCCGAGCTCTCGAGCTTGATCGACGAGTACCAAGCGCTTATTGCTGACCTCGCGCGAGCGCGCGCCCTCGGGGCTTCCCGATCAACCGTAGACCATCTCAATCGTATCGCCGTGACCGGGCACAACCTCTTGTACGGCCGGATTCGCCGGCATGAGTTAGCGGGGGAAACGGATTGGTTCGGCAGCTTCGCGCGGGCCGTTCGCAGACAAGCCTGGGCCGTGGCGCTATCAGCGGTAATGTTTTTTGGCCCTGCGGTCGCAAGCTACGTGGCGGTACAATTGCATCCATCCCTGGGTTACGATCTTGTCGCAGAGGGGTTTCTTGATTTCAATCCGGCTAATGAAGAGAACCTTCACAGCATACCAAATCTGGCTCGGCCCATAGTCTCTTCCGCGATCATCACCAATAACGTCCAGGTGACGCTGATGGCGTTTGGGTTGGGATTGACCGCGGGCGCCGGCACAACCCTCATCTTGATCTTTAACGGGATTCACCTGGGCTCGGTGGCGGGATGGATGACGCTCCAGGGTAGTGAAAAGGCATTGTGGGGTTGGATCATGCCTCACGGAGCGACCGAATTGCTGGCGATCTGTCTTGCCGGCGCGGCCGGTTACGTCCTCGCAGGAGCCCTTGTCGTGCCCGGGCAGGTCCGTCGCAGCACGGCGCTGAAACGGGTGGGAGGAGATGCCCTGGTTATCGAGATCGGCTGCATGGTGATGCTGGTAGCCGCTGGGCTTATTGAAGGATTTCTATCGCCCAGCGGGATCAACTTTCAGGCGCGCCTGGCAATTCTCTTTGCCAGCTTGCTGGGCTGGGCTCTATACTTCTTGGGGATTGGCTCGCGCCGGTAGGGTCAAAACGGCAGCGTCCATCCGGCTCTTCAAATCGGCAAACTAGCTCGGGGGCCAGGCCCCCAAAATCCGGCCAAATAGTCTAGCAAAAACAGCCATCTTGTGGTGCTTCACGAAGCAAGGTGGAAAAACGCCGTTTTGTTTGCGTGCAAAGTGCAAAAAATGCGCTTATTTATTGCCAAAATCGTAGCTTTATGGCCGGTGTTTTCGCTTTACTTATTGACCCCTTTTGAGTATAATTCTTGATGCTGGCTTGGTTTGATAACTATTTGACTTTCTTAGAGAAATTCAACAACACCCGGTAGGAAAATATGGCTGAACAGAAATTGGGCGACCCCTCGGAATACAACGCCGAAAATATCAAGGTTCTGGAAGGACTAGAAGCGGTTCGCAAACGTCCCGGAATGTACATCGGGGATACCAGCGAAAGGGGTCTTCATCATCTGGTCTACGAGGTGGTGGACAACTCGATCGACGAGGCCCTAGCCGGTCACTGCGACACGATCGACGTCACGATCCACATTGACAACAGCGTCACGGTTGTCGACAACGGCCGTGGCATTCCAGTCGGCATTCATTCAATCGAAAAAGTTTCCGCGGCAGAAGTGGTTCTCACCAAACTTCATGCCGGCGGCAAATTTGACAAAGCTTCTTATAAAGTCTCCGGAGGTCTTCATGGCGTCGGCGTCTCGGTAGTCAATGCACTTTCGGAAACGTTGGAAGTTGAGATCAAGCGGGACGGCAAAGTCTACCAGCAGATCTACAAACGGGGCGAACCCCAAGACAGACTGAAAGAGGTAGGAAAATCGAAAGAGCGCGGTACCCGAGTTACGTTCAAGCCCGATACCAAGATTTTTGAGACCGTCGATTTCAGTTTCGATATTCTTTCGCAAAGACTGCGCGAGCTTGCCTTCCTGAATCGGGGCGTGAGAATTACGATCGAAGATGAGAGGACGCAGAAAAAACATGAGTTTTTCTACAAGGGCGGACTCACGTCTTTTGTCGAGCATTTGAATCGCGCGAAGGCCGCGATTCATCCGAAGGTGATCCACTGCGAAGGCGAGAAGGACGGGGTTGACGTCGAAATCGCGATGCAGTGGAACGACGGCTATGTCGAAAATATCTTTTCTTTCGCCAACAACATCAACACCGCTGAAGGCGGCACGCATCTGATCGGGTTCAAATCGGCATTAACCCGAACCATCAACAGCTATGCTATCGACAGCGGGCAGCTCAAGAAAGATGAGGCGAACCTTCAAGGCGAAGACGTGCGCGAGGGATTGACCGCCGTCATCAGCGTGAAGGTTCCCGAGCCCCAGTTCGAGGGTCAAACCAAGACCAAGTTGGGAAACAGCGAGGTCAAAGGCATCGTCGAGGCTCTCATCAACGAAAAACTGGCGAGCTACCTCGCCGAGCATCCCACTGATGCCAAGAAGATCGTGATGAAAGGCGTCGAAGCGGCGCGCGTCAGGGAAGCAACCCGAAAGGCCAAGGAACTCGCGCGGCGCAAGGGCGTTTTAGACGGCTCACTTCCAGGCAAGCTGGCGGATTGCCAAGAAAGAGACCCCGCGCTAAGCGAACTCTACCTGGTTGAGGGAGAATCTGCCGGCGGCTCGGCCAAGCAGGGAAGAGATCGGCGCAATCAGGCGATACTCCCGCTCAAGGGAAAGATCCTCAACGTTGAAAAAGCGCGGTTTGATAAGATGCTCTCTTCGCAAGAAATTCGTGTCTTGATTACCGCCCTAGGCACGGGAGTCAAAGAAGATTATGACGCCGCGAAGCTGCGCTACCATTCCATCGTCATCATGACCGATGCCGATGTGGACGGTTCGCACATTCGAACTCTGCTCCTTACCTTCTTTTACCGCCAGATGCCCGATCTAGTTGAAAAGGGCCATCTGTTCATTGCTCAGCCCCCTTTGTATAAAGTCAAACGCGGTCGGCAGGAGCGTTACATCAAAGAAGAATCCGGGCTGGAAGATTATCTGATCGAAGCGGGAACTGAGGATATTCGAGTGCGAACGGGCGGCGACGGCAACGGTCTCGCTGGTCAGCCCTTACAGGCTTTCATCAAAAAAGCGGTCCGCTTCGAAAAATTAATCGTCACGGCGGCACGCAAGAGGAGAAGCCGGTCCGTGATCGAAGCGCTCTTACTGGCGGAAGACTTTGGTGAGGCAACCCTCAAGGACCAAAAGGCGCTCGAAAAATTCTCCGCCGACCTCGCCTCTTATATCAACCTCGCCGCGCCCGATGAAGCGCCGCTTGCCTGTTCTCTGGAGGAGGATCCGGAACATAACTGCTTCAAGCTGGTTTGCTCTACCCGGTCGAACGGCAGCGGGCTCCAGACGGTCATCGATCGTGAGTTTCTAACGAGTCCCGAATTCAAAGAGCTGAGACGCCTTTTTACCGAATTGATGAATCCTGGGTATCCACCCTATTCGGTGGAGAACGGGGACCACAAACGGCAACTCGGCTCTCTCAGAGAACTTCTAGAACACATCCTTGAAACGGCCAAGAAGGGCCAGGATATCCAGCGCTACAAAGGGCTCGGAGAGATGAATCCAGAGCAGCTCTGGGAAACGACGATGAATCCGGAGACCCGAGTTTTCTTACAAGTGCGGGTCGAGGATGCCGTTGAAGCCAACGATATCTTTTCCACTTTAATGGGCGATGAGGTAGAGCCGCGACGCAAGTTCATCGAAGACCACGCTCTCACGGTCAAAAACCTGGATGTCTAATGTGCCATCCGTTCAACACGTTAAAACCGTTTAATTCGTTCAACGACTTGAACGCCTTGAATCTTTTAGACGTTTTGAACCTCTGAACGCACAGATGGAAGCCACGCCAAGACAGCAGAAGGTCCCGGTCTACATCGAAGACGAGATGCGTCAGTCCTTCATGGACTACGCCATGAGCGTCATCATCAGCCGTGCGTTGCCCGATGTTCGGGACGGTCTAAAGCCGGTTCATCGCCGGGTTTTGTATGCGATGTATGAGATGAGCCTCACGCATGAAAAACGCTACCGCAAGAGCGCCGGCGTCGTGGGCGAGGTTCTGAAGAGCTATCATCCGCACGGCGATACCGCGGTATACGATACCATCGTCCGCCTCGTGCAGGACTTTTCCCTGCGCTATCCTTTGGTGGACGGCCAGGGAAACTGGGGCAGTATTGACGACGATCCGCCGGCCGCGATGCGGTACACCGAAATCCGCATGGCTGAGCTCGCCGAGGAGATCCTCGCGGACATAGAAAAAGACACTGTCGATTTTGTCGCGAACTATGACGACACGCTAAGGGAGCCGACGGTTCTGCCGTCCCGTATTCCGAATCTGCTGATCAATGGCGCGGCGGGTATCGCGGTCGGAATGGCGACCAATATTCCGCCTCACAATCTGGGAGAAGTGATTGATGGATTGGTTGCTCTCGTGGAAGATCCGGATATCAGCATCAAACAATTGATGAAGCATATCCCAGGCCCCGATTTTCCCACTGCCGGCTTCATTCACGGCAAGGAGCCCATCGTTCAAGCCTACCATGAGGGTAAGGGCATCATCCAGATGCGCGGCAAGGCTTTTACCGAGACGGTCAAGCGCACCGGCAAAGAACAGATCATCATCAGTGAAATCCCCTACATGGTCAGCAAAAAACGGCTCCTCGAACAGATCCACGTCTTGATAGAGGGAAAAAAGATTGAGGCGGTTGTCGTCCGTGATGAGTCGGACCGCGAGGGGATGCGGATCGTCGTCGAACTCAAACGGGATGCAGTGGCGGAGATCGTCATCAACCAGCTTTATAAGCACACGCCTCTCCAGGACTCTTTCGGCGTCAACATGCTTGCCATCGTCGACGGGAAACCCAAATTGCTCAATCTGAAAGACGCTCTGAAAGCGTTCCTCGACCATCGAAAAGAGGTAGTGATTCGGCGCACGGCCTTTGATCTGCGCAAAGCCGAAGAGCGGCTTCACATCCTCGAAGGTTTGAAAATCGCCCTGGATCACCTCGACGCTGTCATCAGCTTGATTCGCAATTCCAAAGACCCCAGGACCGCCAGGGACGGCTTGATGCAGAATTTCGGCCTGTCCGAAATTCAAGCGCGGGCGATTTTGGATATGCGGCTGCAGGCGCTCACAGGTT